>DATENK010000337.1:0-6390 GCA_035275085.1 Verrucomicrobiia bacterium
CGCCAAAGCCAAGTGTATCTTCTCCTCGTGCGTGCGACATGTACAACGGCCAGCGCGTTTGGAGTTCCGGCTTCAGCCGGTCCGAATCCGTTCGCTAACCGTTGGAGCTTGCGTCTTCGAACCCGAACCGCACCAAACTGCACAATCTTTTTGCTCTTGTGCACCTATGTGCACTTTCGTGCAGCTCGGTGCACCTGCGTGCGCGAAAACAAAAAAATTTAAAATGCTGCACAAACCGCACATAACTGCACACATGAATGCAAAAACCCTCACATTCACGGTTCTGTTTGTCCTTTTGACAGCTAACCTGTTCGCCCAGGAAAGCGCCGCGGAACGCCAGACGATGGCCACTAATCAGTTGAAGCGCCTTGCCGCCGAAATGTCAGCGCGCTGCCTTACTGATATCAAGTCGCTGCAGGATTGGCAGAAGCAGCGCGCGCTGTTGCGCCGTCAATTCCTCGAAATGCTCGGCCTCGATCCTATGCCCCCGCGCACACCGCTGAAAGCGCAGATCAGCGGCCGTCTCGAACGCGACGCATATCGCATTGAAAAGCTCGTGTTCCAAAGCTTGCCGGGCCTTTACGTGACCGCAAACTTCTGGCTGCCGAAAGATTCAAAGAAATCGCAACCCGCCATCCTTTATCTCTGCGGCCACTCCCCTCACCCACTCGGGGCAAAGTTCGCTTATCAGGATCGCGCTTCTTGGTTCGCGAGCCACGGCTATCCTTGTCTGGTGCTGGATACACTGGAGTTCGGCGAAATCTCCGCGGTTCATCACGGCACGCACAATCTCAACATGTGGAATTGGTTCTCCCTCGGCTACACGCCCGCAGGCGTCGAAGTCTGGAACGCCATTCGGGCCCTGGACTATTTGGAAACACGCCCGGAGGTGGACATGAAACGCATCGGACTCACCGGTATCTCGGGCGGTGGTGCGATGACCTGGTATACCGCTGCGGTGGATGAACGCATCGCCGTGGCCGCACCCGTTTGCTCCACCATCACCTTTGGTACGCAGGCCGAGCACTGGCTCGCCCGTGGCCAATGCGACTGTATCTATTACAACAACACGTACGCATGGGACTTTCCCATCCTTGGTGCGCTCATCGCGCCCCGCCCACTCATGATCATTAGCGGCCAGCGAGACTCGATTTTTCCGCCTGATGGCTATCATGAAGTTTTTCAACGCGCGAAAAAAGTATACGACCTTTACGCTGGCACCAGTTCAGATCGTATCACCGAGGTCGATGACGATGTTGGGCACAGCGATCCACCCAAGTTTCTCAACGCCGCCCGCCAATGGATGCAACGATGGCTGAAAAACGATCGCGCGTCACTCGCGATGGAAACCAACGCCTTGCCACAGGAGACGGCGGAAGATCTCGCCTGTCTCGCAAAGCACCCCAGCGATGCGATTAATTACCGTATCCAGAACCAATTCGTCCGGCTTGAAAAGCAGCGCGACCTTCTCCCCGCGCTCAAAGAGAAAGTCCTCCGTTGGTTTCCGAGCCGCGACATTCCATTCGACACGAAAACTTCCCGCAACACGGGCGGCTATCTCGCCAAATACGCCGACTACAAAGAACTTTCGTTCCAAACCGAGGAAGGCGTGCGGGTCCGTGCTTTGGTCTTCACTCGCAAACAAAATCCGCAGAACGCCCCCTTGCTCCTGTACGTCAAACGCGCGGCCGATTCAGTATATCCGATCGATCCGGACGAACTGCTCGGCGTTTTCGGCCATTACAACGTCATCGTTCTCCAGCCTCGTTTCGCTGAGCTAACAATGAGCGCCGGCGACTACACCGACGTTGAACGCACCGCCACCTGGGTCGGTCGCACCATCGCCTCCATGCAACTCTGGGATATGCTCCGTGCCGTCGAGTGGGCAGCCAAAGAAGGCAGACTGCCCGTCTCTTCCGTCTCCGTTTACGGGAAAGGCGAAATGGGAATCATCGCCATGTATGCAGCGTTGCTCGATAAACGCATCCAGCAAATCATCTTGAACGATCCACCCGAATCCCACTGGCAAGGCCCGGCCCTTCTCAACATTCTCCGCATCACAGATATCCCGGACGTCGCGCGCACCCTCGGCCGCCGCCATCTCGTGTCCGTCACCAAACCACCCGCCACACTGGCGAAACATCTCCGCGCCGCCGGCAGCCTGCCCGACGCGCTGGAAGTCTGGAAATACTAATGCCGTGCCTTCGCACCGATATGCTTGAGCAGCGTCCCGGCGCAAGCTTCGGCGAAAGAAGGATCATTGATCGTGCAATCCATCTCGATCACTGGGATCTCTTTGCGAAGGTTCTGCTTAAGGTTATCGAACAAAGCTTTGTCGGCGGCAGGATCATGGAACTTTTGCCCCGGCGCGCTGATTACGCTGATGGCCTTCAACGGAATGAGAACGGTAACAGGGCCGGTCGAGAGATTGATCTTTTGCGCAAGAATTTTTCCGAGTTGCGCGCACTCCTCCGGCGTGGTGCGCATCAACATGACTTGCGGATTGTGTTGATAAAAGTTACGGCCCTTAAATTTCGCCGGAACGGTTTCCGGCGGCCCAAAATTAACCATATCAAGGCAGCCCGGCGTCACGATCGCCGGCACCCCATGACGCGCCGCAGCTTCAAGCCGCGTCGGCCCCGCATTCAGAATTCCGCCTACCAATTCATCGGCCCACTCCGTCGTGGTGATATCGAGCACGCCATTGACCATGCCGGATTCAATCAGCGATTCCATCGTCCGTCCGCCGGTGCCGGTCGCATGAAACACCAAAACCTCATAGCCCTCAGCCTCCAGAATCTTTCGCGCATGCGTCACGCAATCGGTGGTGTTCCCAAACTGGCTCGCGACGATCACCGGCTTCAGGTCACCCTCGGGCGGCTGCGCGTCCACCATCCCACAAATAGCGCCCGCGGCGCGCGAGAGGATTTGCCGCGAGATGCGGTTCAGGCCCGCGACATCCACGATGCTTGGGAACATCACAATGTCTTTAACCCCCACGTATTGCGCCGTGTTCCCGCTGGCCAACGTCGACACCATCACTTTGGGAAAGCCAATCGGCAGCGCGCGCATTGCCGCGGTAGCGATCGCCGTCCCGCCGCCCCCGCCTAGCGAAATTACGCCATCGATTTTCTTTTCCGCCGCGAGCCGCGACAACACGATCGGCGCGCCTTCAGACATTGCCGCCACTGCTTCCCCGCGGTCACGTTTTGTGATCAGCGCTTTCAAATCCTTCCCGGCTGCTTGCGCAACATCGAATCGCGTAATGTCCGGCTTGAGTTGCGCTTCCTCCAGGATGCCAACATCAATCACCAGACATTTATGGCCGCGCCGGCGAATCTGTTCCGCGACGAACGCATGTTCCTGCCCCTTGGTATCCATCGTGCCGAGAATTGCAATCGTTGCCATAGCTCAATTTTTTGTGAAGTAAAGGTCTGCCACTGCGCGGGCCAGATCGGTCGCCACACCGTGCTTCCCCAGGTTGCAGAGAACGATCACCACCAGTTTGTCGTTCGGAAACCGCTGATAGCTCGCCGAAAAGCCCGAGGTCGATCCGCCGTGTCCGATATTCTTATGCCCCTTGTAGTCTTCAAACCGCAGGCCCAGCCCGTACGCGAGCGTCCGGCCGTTGTTCAGCCGCACGGGCTTGCACATCTCCTCATAACTCGACTGGGACAGCAACTTCGCGGGATCCCACTTCATCAAATCCGCAACCGTCGACACAATCGCGCCCGCAGAGAACACATCCGTCAGGTCCGAATCACGATTCACAAGTCGGCCCTTTTCAATTTCATATCCGCTCGCGCGATTCGTCACCACGACATTCTGGTCGCGGCTCTGGCTCGCAATCATCCCGCAACGGTCGAAAATCTCAGTCTTGAGCACCTGCCAATAAGTCTGCCCGGTTGCGCGTTCGATCACATAGCCCAGGGTGTTGTAAGCGCTGTTGCAATAAGACCACGCATCACCCGGCGCAAACATCAGGGGGTACGGCGCGATCTCCTTCAAGAAGGTGTCCGCTTTCAGTTTTTTCCTCACCTCAAATCCCGGCAGGCTGTTGTAATTCGTAATTCCCGATGTGTGATTCAACAGCTGCCGCAGCGTAATCGCGTTCCAACTCGCGGGCGCATTCGCCAGGTGCTGTCGCACTTTGTCATCCAACTTCAGCTTGTTGTCCTCCACGAGCCGCAGGATCAACGTCGCCGTGAACTGTTTCGTAATCGACCCAATTTCAAAGATGGTGTCCTTCGTCACGGGTACGTTCCACTCCACGTTAGCGACACCGTAACCCTGCACTTTCACGGCCTTTCCATCCTTCATGACCGCGAGGGCCACACCAGGAATTCGGTCCTTCAACATCTCCGCCTTGATCGTTTGGTCAACCCTGTCCGCAAAAACAGACGAGGCGACCAGCACCAAAGCCAGTGGCGTCGCGCGAATCATTTCGGCCCCACACTAAAGTGCATAGGCAAAAAATACCAGCCAGCTTGCCGGTCGTTTTCCTCCGCAGCGCGCTTTCAAATCCGCAGGAACAGCTTTCGCCGATACATCCACCACAGGATCAGCCACATCACCAACAAGGTCACCGCGCCGTGCATAAATGGTTCGTAGGTCTTGCCAAAAATTTCGAAAGCGCTCTGCCCAAAATGCGTTTTCAGGTTCTTCATAATGAAGCCCTCAAACAAGTGCGCGATGCAATACGCCGCAATCGAGTTCATCCCAATTACCATCAGCGGAAAGCTCCATCGCTTCTGCCCCGCCACATCGATGATGAAATAAAAACCGGCCGTCAGCAGGAAGCACCAGCCGCCGCTAAACAGCACCCAACTCGGCGTCCAAATGCGCTTTACCACCGGACATATTCCAAGCCAACCGAGGATCGATCCGCCGGCCAGGCACGCGACGCCCGCAATGATAAACCAACGAACTTTCTGCGATGGCAAACGCCCGCTCCGAAGAATTCCACCCGCGATCAATCCCAAAATCATCGTGCCGAGTGTCGGAATAAAACTGAGCGTCGCATACCCGCCGCCATTGAACGCGAATGGTTTCGCGCGCGGAAACAAATTCAGAAACCAGGTGTCGAAGGCCCACGCCAAATTACTATTTTTATTCCAATGCGCGGCAAACCCGCTCATGAGATGCGGCCAATCTTTCGGCACGCCTACCGCCGCATATTCGAAGTCCGGCGGCGGCAGCGGATACATCGCGAACGCCGCCCAGTACCCCACGAGAATCAGGCTCAAGGCAATCCATTGGTCGCGCATCGGGCGAAAACCCAGCACAAACAAAAAGCAATATCCCATCCCGATTTGCGATAGCGTGTCCTCGAACGTCCAGTTCGTTAGCCGACTCGAAGTCGACCGCAGGAAAACACCCAACAAAATCAAAATGATCGCGCGCCAGGCGGCGTGCAGCGTCATGTTGAGCGGCCGCTGTCCCCGCGCGAGACGATTGGCAATCGAGTACGGTAATGCCACTCCGACCAAAAATGAAAACGAGGGCTGAATCAGGTCGTGCAGCGAGCAACCGATCCATTCCACGTGGGTCTGGTGATATGAAAGAAAGCTCCAGAAGGGGTTTCCCGGCAGGGACCTCGACACTCGGCTCAGGTGCAACACCTCCGCCATCATCAGAAACATCACGAACCCGCGATAAACATCCACCGACGTCTGCCGCGTCGGCGCCACAATGGCCTCGGTCGGCTTGGGTGGCGGCGGAACTTCCAGCGTGGCTTCGGCGTTCACCCCTTCGTTATCGCAAATACCGAACCGAAATGCTAGAATTCCTCCACACGATCATGATCCGGCTGTGTTGCGTATTGCTTCTCTGCGACGTTGGCGTTGCCTCCGCGCAACTCAGCAAAGGCCATCTCCTCCTGATCAAGCACGGTCTGCAAGTGCAAGGCCTCGTTACTCGTGACGACGTTTTCCATCTGAATACCTATTCAAACGCCAACTACACGTCTACCCATTGGTTATGGAACTCCAGCATGTCCGCCGCCTTTCCATGGTCCCGCTGGGTCAATACGGAAACCAACATGCCTCCCGTCGGCAATGAGGCGCAGTACCTCAACGATCTGGTTTCGCTCCAGTTGGGCGATGAATGGAACCTCAACGATGCCACGGTGCGCACCCGCGCGGTGAACTGGTTTACGGCCGTCCGCAGCAATTTCCCAAACACTCTCCTTTACATGAACAATTTTGGCGGGCAGGTCGGCGATAGCCAGCTTGGGGATTTCTGGACACGCGCTCGCCCGGACATGCTGTGCTTTGACTCGTATCCCTGGAAGTCCGATTACTCGACGCGCGCGCCGCTCCCGGGTCCCCCGACCGGTTGGTATGGCGACCTGCGGCGTTACCGAGAGCACGCGCGCGATGCCGGCATACC
>DATENK010000338.1:0-2113 GCA_035275085.1 Verrucomicrobiia bacterium
GACGGTGTAAACGAAGAGCATTACGCGACCGACAGCGACGCCCGAAAAGCGCGCCGCCTCGGGATTGCCGCCGACCGCATAGATGTAGCGGCCCAACGCCGTATGGGTCATGAGGATGTGCGCGAGTAGATAGAGGAGAGCCATTAGCCACACGGCGTAGGGAATGCCGAAAGCCTCGCCGCGCCCAAGCCCAATAAATGCATCCGGCACCTGATAAATGGACTGGCCTTTGGCAACGATAAATGCCAGCCCGCTGGCCACCAGCATCATGCCGAGGGTCGCAATAAACGCCGGCACGGTGAACCACGTAACCAGCGCACCCGAGAGAAAACCGATAAAAGCGCAAAGCGCGATTCCGGCAATCGCGGAACACGTCATGGTAGCGGAAGAGGCGGATTCAGCGCCGTGATCGCGGATCAGCAGCGTGGTGGCGACGGCGGCTAGCGCGATCAGACTTCCGACCGAGAGATCGATTCCACGCGTGATGATCACCATCGTCATGCCGATCGCAACGATGGCGATCACGGCGATCTGGTTGGCAATGTTCAGCAGGTTTTCGCGTTTGAGAAAATTGGGCCAACGGTAACTGTGCGGCTGGAAGACAGGGATTGAACCATCGAAGACAGACCAATTCGCCGTGGCCTGGTTGCAGGCGATCGCTTTCAACTTGCTGCGATGTTGTTCCAGTGCCCGGCGCGCATCGGCAGGCTGACCTTTGACGGCGCTGACAAGCTGTCCACGCTCCAGACCGCGCTCGAGTGCGGTGACGAATTGGCCATCTTCCGGCGTGTCGCGAGCAACAATTAGCACCGGGCCTTTCCCGCGCAGCTCGCGTGCGAGTTGCTCGCCGGCTGCGGCGCCGGTTGGATGTTGCTCGGCCAGGGTTACCCAACTAAACCATGCGCACAGTCCTACAAGCACGAATATCATGCCGTAGTCGGAAATAAATCGCGAGAACACGGGATTATTTCAGCGTGGTGTCTTTGTCCGCGTCCGCTTTGCGGTAGAGGGCGGTCGGAATCAACACCTGGGGCGGAACCGTTTCGCCGGAGAAATGTTTTACGATGACGCGAACGGTCTCAACGCCGATGCGGTCCGGGAATTGAATCGGGTCGGCGTAAATCTTGCCTTCTTTAATGGCTTGCTTCCCTTCGGGTTGGCCGTCGAATCCAATCAGTTTGATTTGCGCGGCCTTGCCGGCCTTTTCGATAGCGGCGCGAGCGCCAAGCGCGGAGGGATCGTTGATGGCGAAGATGCCCGCAAGATCCGGATGGGCTTGCAACAAATCTTCGGCCGCTTTGTAACCCTGGTCCTTGACGCCGCCGCCGGGTAATTCTGCAACGATCTTGACTGCATGATGTTTGTCGATGACTTCGCGGAAACCATTCACACGCAGGATGCAGGACTCGACCAGCTTGTGGTGCAAGATGCCGATCTTGCCGCCCTGTTCGCCCAAAGCTTCGACCATCGCGTTGGCCGCTTCTTTGCCGCCGCCGTAATTATCGGTGGCGATGTGGGACACGACTTTCGCGGCCGGCACAAGACACGCGATATCGGCCGTAAACACCGGGATGCCGGCAGCGTTCGCCTCCTGAATGGCGGGACCGATGGCCTTCGAGTCGCAAGGCGTCAGCACGATCGCCGCGACCTTCTGCACAATGAAATCCTTCACCTGGTTTTGTTGGCGCGCGACATCGAATTCGCCGCTGACGACCGAAACCGAATAACCGTGCTTCGCGGCTTCCTCCGTCATTTTATCAGCGATCTCTTTGAAAAACGGGTTTGTGAGTGTGAGCACCGAAAGACCGATGACGCCCCTGCTCTGTTTGGCAGGCGGTTGCGGCGTGCTGGATTCGCGGCCACAGCCGGACAAAAACAGCAGCGCCAGGCAGGCGACGAGTCGGAGTTGCAAGAGCACGAAACGTGAATAGCGAGCATTGGCAGCGGATTCAAACAAAAAGTGCACCTCACCCACGGTCGTCATCTGGGCTAGAGGAAACACTTGCCGACGCCGAGAGTGGGGATTAGAAATAAAACAGGACTGAATATCGCTGAACAACGTTGATTGGGGCGGAAGAGGGCAGAAAGAGACGGAGTCGTGAACAGCGAACAT
>DATENK010000339.1:0-3037 GCA_035275085.1 Verrucomicrobiia bacterium
TCTTACTGGTCCCCCCGCATCGGCGGCTTCAGCCGAACGCTCGTTCTTTAATTTTCGCAATTCCTCCATGGAAGGTGGGACATTCTTTCGTAATGGCTTTCTCGCCAGTTCCGAAACCAGGCAACTCTGGTTCTTCAGCCATCCATCCTTCTGACCGATGGTTTCCGGTTGCACTCGCAGCCGCCCTTCTTCATCATCGCCCGCATGCTGGCCCGGGTGTTTTCCGCTGCAGTCAATGGCATCGAAGCGTTCCCCGTCGAAGTGGAAGTCAATTCCGGTTGGGGCGACAGCGTGATGGTGATTGTCGGCTTGCCCGACATAGCAGTAAAGGAATCGCGCGATCGCGTGAGCACCGCGCTCAGCAATTCGGGTTTCAAAAATCCCTTGGGCCGCACAACCATCAATCTCGCGCCGGCCGACGTTAAGAAAGAAGGTCCCAGCTTCGATCTCCCGATCGCCGTCGGGCTGCTCGCCGCCAGCGATCAATGCGCCGCCGAGCATCTCGAAGATTTCATTATGGTCGGCGAACTTGCGCTGACGGGCGCCGTTCGTCCGGTCAAAGGCATGCTGCAGATCGCGTTGCGCGCCCGCGCCGAGAAGAAGGCCGGCTTGCTTGTGCCCGTCGACAACGCGGCCGAAGCGGGCGTCGTGAAGGAGATCAAAGTCATCCCGATTCGTAACTTGCGCGAAGCCGTCGACTTTCTCGAAGAACGCGCGCTCATCAAGCCTATCGATGTCGACCTCAGCCGCATCTTTGAGCGGCCGGTCGAAGACGAACTCGACTTCGCTGAAGTCAAAGGGCAGGAATCGGTGAAACGCGCTCTGGAGATCGCCGCTGCCGGCGGTCACAATGTTTTGCTCATTGGCCCTCCAGGCACCGGCAAATCCATGCTGGCCAAACGTTTGCCCACGATTCTGCCGCCCCTCACCCTCGAAGAATCGCTGGAAACGACCAAGATCCACAGCATCAGCGGCTTGCTCGCGCCCGGACAAGCGCTCGTCACCCGCCGCCCCTTTCGATCGCCGCATCATACGGTTAGCGACGCCGGATTGCTCGGCGGCAATGTGAATCCGACGCCCGGCGAGATTTCACTCGCGCATCACGGCGTGCTCTTTCTCGATGAACTGCCGGAGTTCAAACGCCACGTGCTCGAAACCTTGCGTCAGCCACTCGAAGAGGGTCGCGTCACCATCTCGCGCGCAGCCGGCAGTATGACCTTCCCGTCCCAATTTATGTTGGTGGCTGCGATGAATCCGACTCCTGACGGCAAAATGCCCGCCGAGTCCCGTTGCACACCGCGCGAAATTCAAAATTATTTAGGCCGCATCTCCGGTCCCTTGCTCGATCGTATTGACCTGCACGTTGAAGTTCCCACCGTGAAATTCCGCGAGATCACCAGCGACCGCGTCGGCGAGACTTCGGCGCAGATTCGCGAGCGAATCGTCGCCGCGCGCCAGCGGCAACTCGCGCGTTTTGCGCATCGGCCCCGCGTCAGTTGCAATGCCCGCATGGGCAGCAAGGACATCAAGGCATTCTGCAGCTTGGATGACGCCAGCATGGAACTGATCAAGACCGCCATGACCGACATGAACCTAAGCGCCCGCGCTTACGATCGCATCCTGAAGGTCGCCCGCACCATCGCCGACCTCGCCGGCGCCGAGCACATTAATTTCGAACACGTAGGTGAAGCCGTCCAATTCCGTTCCCTCGACCGCCAACTCTGGACCTGATTCGTAGCCGCCGACGTGAGGAGGCGGACTGGTTTGCGGCTACGTTGCCTAAAGCCGCGTCCGGATCACTCGCGTGTTCGCGATGTGATCGTGTAACCCGCGCTTCTGCACATCAAACGCCACGATGATGTAACCAATCAGGCAAATCCAACGGCTGACGATTTCCGCCGCAGACCGTCCGAACGCGCGTCCAAAACCTATCGGGCTGCCATCGGGCGTGACGACTCTCAGCCCTAAAGCCATCTTCCCCGGAGTCGCGCCGAACTTGCCCAGAAACAAACTGCTATAGAGGAATATGCTAAGCGTAAAGATGAGCTGCATCTTGGGATCCAACATAAAGGAAATTACGCTCTGCAACGGATTGCTCGCTGACATAGCCGCGCGAACAATGAAGATCGACAAAGGAAAACCAACCACGACTCCGATAATCAATTCATCAATCAGCTTCGCTAGAAATCGGATCCAAAACCCCGCATACATCAAACCGTAAGCCGCACTTGGCGTCGGCTGATACATTGGCTGGGGCGAGGCAGCCGCCATCGGCGGAATTGCTCCGGGCATTGGCGGGGGAGGCGGTGGCGCACCGGGCGCTTGCAGGCCGTCGGGGCGTGCCTGGGCGTAAGGCTGCCAATTCGCCAGCCCTTCCCGCCAAACGAGGGTGTCTCTGCGAACTTTGCCGCTGCGCACGAGCTCATCCAATTGCTCGTCCGGGACCGGCCCGGCCTGCTGCCCCGCATCCACGTAAAACCAATTCATAGTTCTATGCGGCGCCAATGAGCGCAGTCCCCGTCCGAAAAAGCAAAGCCTTTTTCCGTCCCGTTGGACTTACGTCGTTATGGAGTGCGGTGGCAGAGCGAAGCGCCGACACCGCTTTGGCTTCACGACCCGTCGCGCGCAGGTCGGACCGCGGGTCTGTGACCCGCAGCGCGTGCTCTTTTCAGAAGTGCTGCCGCTCACAAACCGGCGCTGCATCCCGATCCCCCTCACACCAACTGCCACCCTGGCCGATACTCACGTTTAATGAATTGATTCGCTTCCGGCAGATTCGTCACACGCAAGTTCGCGCTGTCCCACAAAAGCTTTTGTTTCAAAAGTTTTTCACGAAGCTGAACGCGCAATGCCACATTCCCCAACAGCACAGCCTCCGTAAGCGGCCCGGCAAACTCAAAATGCGATCCCGGCTTTGGACCGCCTTTACACGCCTCGATGAATTCTTTGTAATGCCCGACCGACCGCGGCAGTTTCGGCGGCGGCTCCCCGTAGCTCGTACGTAGCGACTCGGGAATCAGTCTGTACCCCATACGCT
>DATENK010000340.1:0-3959 GCA_035275085.1 Verrucomicrobiia bacterium
ATAGCGCATGAAGAAAGTTTTAGCGCTCCTGTTACTTACCGCAATGCTCGGCGGCCTGCTGACCGGTTGCTGCCACACGCCTTCAGGCAGCCGCGAGTTTCGCCCCGGCCAAGGTTGGGTGCCGACCGATTAAATCAAGGATTTTACCTTACGGACAATCGCGGCGGAGTCGATCCCGTACTTAGCCAGCAACTCCTCCGGTTTGCCTGAGCGTGGCAGATCGAACACGGCAAGCTTGTGCACGCGCACGCCGTCCGGAGCGAGTTCGCCAGCAACCGTGTCTCCGAGCCCGCCTTCGGGATAGTGGTCCTCAACGGTGAGAACAACGTTGTTCGTCTTCGCGGCGGCCGCTTTGATCACGTCTTTGCCGAGCGGCTTAATGCTATAGGCGTCGATCACGGTGATGTTAATCCCTTCGCCGGCAAGCGTGTCGGCGGCCTTCAAGGATTCAAACAGCGTCACGCCGGCCCCAACCACGGTGATCTTGTCACTGGCGGACTGCCGGACGACCTTGGCACCGCCGATCGGAAACTCCTCATCGGTCTTGTAAATGACGGGTGTTTTGGGACGAGAAGTGCGCAAGAACATTAATCCGCGCGTCTTCGCCATTTGTTCCACGAGTTTTTCCGCGCAAACGGCATCGCTGGGATACAAAACCGTGCTTCCAATGACAGCTCGGAACATCGCTATGTCTTCCAGGCCCATTTGCGAACCGCCATCCTCACCGATACTGACGCCTACATGCGAGCCAGCCAGTTTGATGTTCGCCTGTGAATGTCCAGCCATGCGGATCTGGTCGTGCGCGCGGGTAAAAAAAGTCGCAAAGGTCGACGCGAACGGGACTTTCCCGCGCGTGCTCAAGCCTGCCGCGACGCCTACCATGTTCTGTTCGGCGATGAAACATTCGACAAACCTCGCTGGAAACTTTTTCAGGAATTTCTCCGAGAAGGTGGAGTTCTTCGTGTCGCCATCCAATGAGACAATTCGCTGGTCGGATTCGCCGATACGCGCCAGGGCATTCCCGAAAGCTTCGCGAGTGGCAACCGACTGGCCCATGGAGTAATTGATCGGCGGGTAACTTCCCGGGGCGGCGATGTTCGGCGCCGGCAGGCTTGTGGGCGGCTCGATGTGCACGCCGATGCCCGAAGTGGCCTTAGGTTGCAGTTCGGCGATCGCGCGCGTTGCCTCATCCTTCGAAAGCGCTTTGCCATGCCAGCCTTCTTTGTCCTGCAAGAAGGAAACGCCCGCGCCCTTGAAGGTCTTGGCGATGATGGCCAACGGCTTGTCCCCAAGGCCGACCGCCGCGAGCACTTCCAGAATTTCTTCCATGTCGTGCCCGTCAATCACTTCAGTGCGCCAGCCAAAGGCTTTAAATTTGTCCTCGTAGGCTTTGAGGTCGTGGCCGTAGGCGGTGGCCTGGCTTTGCCCGAGCCGGTTCACGTCAACGATCGCGATGAGATTGTTAAGGCTGTAGATACCCGCTAGCGCGGCGGCTTCCCAAACGCTGCCTTCCGCGCATTCGCCGTCGCCGAGCAGGACGTAAGTCCGAAAATCCAAATTGTCGATTCGCGCGCTGATCGCCATGCCGACGCCGACACTTAAACCCTGGCCAAGCGAGCCTGTTGATACGTCCACAAAGGGCAGCCGCGGTGTGGGATGGCCCTCGAGATCGCTGGTCAGCTCTCGCAAGCGCAATAGCTCATTGACCGGGATTAATCCGTTCTCGGCCCAGGCTGCGTACAGCACCGGGGCCGCGTGGCCTTTCGAGAGAATGAACCGGTCGTTGTTGTAATATTTCGGGTCATTCGGGTAATACTTCATGTGCCCGAAGAACAGCGCCGCTACAATGTCGGCGGCGGACATGGAAGACGTCGGATGACCGCTCCCGGCGGCGGTCGTCGCGTTTATAGAATGAATTCGCAACTGGTTGGCGATGCCGGCCAGCGTTTCAACAGAAGCTTCTTTGGTCTCGATCATTTTTCGTCCAGCGCACCTTAGCCCCCGAAACGGCAAAGGAAAAGGAACATTTCGCCCCTTCCACGTGGAGCTTGGAACTTTGCAAACCCCTTGGCATCGCGTAATTTGTTAGCCGTTCGAATGCCGAGTGTTTTCATCAAAACTTACGGTTGCCAGATGAATGAGCGCGACTCCGAGCAGGTTGCTTCGCAGCTCGTCGCGAAGGGCTACGCCCTCGCGCCATCCGAATCGGTTGCGGACGTTGTCCTTCTGAACACGTGCAGCGTGCGCGATGCCGCGGAGCAAAAAGCCTTTGGCAAAATGCAGACGCTCGCGAGCGAACTGCGTCGCACGCGTCCCGACGTCGTGCTCGGGTTTATGGGGTGCATGGCGCAAAGCCGCGGCAAGGAATTGATCGATCGCCTGCCCGACGTCGATCTCGTCGTCGGAACGCAAAAATTTCATCGCGCCGCGGATTACCTTGACGAAATCCTCGCGGGCAAGCGCGACAAGATCGTGGATGTGGAGGAGGAAAGCGGCAGCCAATCAACGATCCGGGAGCACATCCTCGGAGGCAATGGCCATCGTGCGGTGACAGCTTTTGTCAGCATCATGCAAGGCTGCAACCAGTATTGCACCTTCTGCATTGTGCCTTATACGCGTGGTACAGAGCGGAGCCGCGCTATTCCCGACATCGTTGCCGAATGCCGAGGACTCGTCGCGCAAGGCGTGAAGGAGATAACGCTGCTCGGGCAGATTGTGACCAGCTACGCGAAGCGCGAAATTGCCATGAAAGATGGCAAATCGCCTTTCGTGCAATTGCTGGAAGCTGTGCACGATATTGAGGGCCTCGAACGCATTCGCTTTACATCGCCGCATCCGAAGGGTTACGGCGACGATTTGGTTGAAGCATACGCCCGCTTGCCGAAGCTCGTGGAGAGCGCGCACATCCCGGTTCAGAGCGGAAGCAATCGCATGCTCAAGCTTATGCATCGCGGTTACACGAGTGAACGATTCCTTGGTATCATTGAAAGACTTCGGGATGTTCAACCGTGCATCGGTATTACAACTGATATCATCGTGGGTTTTCCGGGCGAAACCGAATCAGATTTCGAAGAAACAGTTGCATTGGTGCGCGAAGCGGAATTTGACAACGCCTTTATGTTTAAATATTCGCAGCGCCGCGATACGCCTGCCGCCAGCATGCCGGAGCAGGTCGCGCTGCCCGTTAAAGAAGAACGCAATCAACGGCTGCTGCAGGTCGTGAATGAAATTGGCGCGCGCAAATACAGGGAATTCGTGGGACGCCAGGTCGAAATGCTTGTCGAGGGTCCCAGCAAGCGCAATCCAGCACGCATGAGTGGCCGCACCCGCTGCAACAAGATCGTCGTGTTCGACGGCTCCCAACGCCATCGCGGCCAAGTCATGGACGTGAAGGTTACGCGTGTGGGTTCGTTTACGCTTTATGGCGATCCGGCCATCCTTGAATGATTTATTTTAATGTGATTCTATTCCGCGCATGAAATTGTCGTCACTAGCGATTGCCCTCGGTCTGCTTTATGTGCTGCCGAACGTTTACGGCGTGCTCAAGCCTGCTGAGTTCGGTGAAGCGGCGCGCAAATTCCCGCGTTACACGCCCGCCGGCTATCCGCTGATGCTGCTGGCAACGGTGTGGTTCGTTTACAATGTATATCGCGAACCCATCGCTGACTTCGCCGTAATGAAGCCGTATCTCTGCGGATTCTTCGCCGCTGTGGGCGTGGGCGCCTGTATTTTCGTCCGCGACTTCCTGCCGGTCCGCGGAATGGCGGTGCTGCTGTTGCTAGCGGCGAAGCTGATGGTGGACACGGCGCGCTGGGTGGACACGCCGTGGCGGCTGGTGATCAGTACCCTCGCGTACCTTTGGGTGATCGGCGGGATGTGGCTCACAGTTTCACCGTGGCGCATGCGTGACGTCGCCAATTGGCTGACAGCCAGCGAACATCGCATTCGCCTTTTCACGG
>DATENK010000341.1:0-4031 GCA_035275085.1 Verrucomicrobiia bacterium
GACTGTTTTGCGAACGCCGCCCGCGTTCTGAATCGTCATGAACGTCGGCGCGAGTTCGCCCGGTTGCGGCTGGTCGAGTTTGTGATCTTTGACCAGGTATGAAATCTGATTTACTTCGCAGCCGAGCCCAATCATCACGTAACCGCTGATGTTTGGATGGCGTGCCAAACCCGCGAGGACGCGCTGCAGCAGTTGGTTCGGCTCGCCGAGTTGGATGCCGCACCCGCTTTTGTGCGTGAACGCAATCACGCCGTCGATGTTCGGGAACTCGCGCAGATTCTTGAAGCGATTGGCGACGTAATGTGACACCGACGCCGAACAGTTCACGCTGGAAATGACCGCGATGTAATTGCGCGTCCCAACACGGCCGTTTTGACGCGCGTAACCCTGAAACGTCCGAATGTCTTTGCGATAATCGATTGGCCGCGCATCCACACAGTATGCGTAGTCGCGCCCGAAATCCTTCATCACGACATTCTGGGTATGGACATGATCTCCCCGCCGGATCGCCGTCTTCGCAAAACCAATGATCTGGCCGTACTTGCGCACGGGCTGACCCTCCGGAATGTCGGCGATTGCGATCTTGTGCCCTGGCGGAATGTCGCGACTGGCAGTCGGACCGTTCTCAAACGCAGTGCCGATTTTTACCGGTCGCTTCACCACAGCGACGTTGTCGTCCGGATGAAGGCGGAGGGCAAACTCATCAAAGCGTTTCTCGGCCATGTTGTTTAGATCTTCGGATTTCGGTCATCGATCAGCAAAATAAATTTTTGGACCAAACAGGACCAAACGGCACCAAATAAGACAGAAGAACAGAGGTCAGAGGTCGGAGGTCGATGCCGGACGTCGGACGCTGATGCGAGGCGGTAAAACCGGGTTTTACTTTTTTTTGAGGTCCGAATTGGTCAGAATTACTCAGAATTGGTCGGAAAAGGACTGAACAGAAAAGCGGCAAAAGTGGAGAACGCAGGCCTGGCCATCGAACGGGGTTCGAGGACGTGGACGATTCGCGAATCCTCCTATGGGGAGGCTTCGGAGAACAGGCTGATTCAACTTGGATGAACCCAGTCATCAGGAGTCAGCGTAGCTGGTAATGTGAACGTGTCAAAGGAAAACCACGTCAGTTTTATCGGTATGATTGGAAAAAGGACGAAAAGACGGGGGAAGATCAAAGGCTGAAGGCAAGGAATAACCTCACGCGCTGCCTTAACCGGCGCATCGCTTCCTCATCTTCATCCATCCACATCTTGAGCTGATCTTGCGAGAACAAAGGGTTATAAAGAGCGGCATGGGGGACATGTTCAGAATTGAGCCTCCTCACGTCGGCTGCTACGGAGACTTATACGCCCTTCCTCACCGTCCAATGTTCGCGGCGGTGCGTTGGCGGCAATGGCGTTGAAGCGATCAGCCTTCCCATGAAAGGAATCAGAATTCGTTTGAGTTGTCCGATCAGGAAATTAATAAAAGTTTGTCCTCAATTCTTGAACAGCAATGGCGCGAACTCGCGCAGGCTGCGTCGCCACGACAACCACTCATGCCCGGTGTCAGGCGATTCGTAGAACACGGCGTTGATCCCGGCCTCTTTGAGCGCGGCCACGTTCAATTTCGGGTCGCCCCCGAAGCCCCGCCCGCCGACGCGGTTGGTGCCCAGTTCGCGACTGCCGTAGCTCACGAACACAAGCTGTACCTTCTCCTTGAATGCCGCCATGTCCGTGATGTTCGTCACCGCGAGGCTCCCGCCGCTGAACACGCCGATATGTGAAAACTTGTCGAGGTGCGCCGGGGCAATGCTCCGGGTCTGCATGCCGCCCATTGAGAGGCCGGCCATGGCGCGGTGCCGTTGATCGGCAACGGTGCGGAAGTTGGCGTCAATGTAGGGAATCAAGTCATCGATCACGACCCTCTCGAATGCGCTGAAGTTAAAAGCACCTCGTCCGCCTGGACCCGCACCCGCTGGAGCCGCATTGGTTGGCCGGGGACCGCCGACGCCGCCATTTTCCATCACGATGATGAAAGGCTTGCTTTTTCCGTCGGCGATCAGGTTGTCCATGATCGAACTGGTATGGCCCTGCCGGCCCCAGCCCGTTTCATCCTCGCCGCCGCCATGTTGGAGATAAAGCACCGGGTAACGCTTGCTTGCGTCCTTGTCGTATTCGGGCGGAGTGTAAACGTAGATGCGGCGCGTCTTGTCGCTGGATTTCGAGAAGTAATGCACCTCACGGAGTTGGCCGTGCGGCACATTTTTGAGCGCGTAGAAATCGCGATCCTTCGCTGGAATCTCAACCGCACTGCCCCAGCGACTGGAGCCGTAGAAGTAATGGCTGTTCGGATCAGGCACGTCAGCACCATCGATCTTAATGGCGTAATAATGGAAACCTTCATCGAGGGGGCGTGTGTAACCGTACCAAGCACCATCTTTGCCCTTGGAGAACTCGCTGCTTTCCCTGAAAGTGCAGCCCACGCTTTTGGCTTCAGGCGCAACAATGCGGAACTTCACGCGACCTTCCGAGTTGTATTGGGGATATTGGCTGCCCGCCTGGTTCGATGGGCACGGCCTCCAGTCATCCGCCGGCGGCTTGTTTTCGGCGGCGCAGAGTTGGCCGCACAAGATAGAAGTGAGTGCGAGAAGTGAGAGCTTTGTTTTCATGTTGTTCGGTTTGTTGAACCACGAACTGTCCGCTTCATTGGCGTTGAGCAACTGCGTAACATAGGACATGGTGGCGGATTATATGAAATTCCGCGGCGTGAGCGAGCTTGACGTGATGACGTCAAAAAGGTTCAGCGCGTTCGTGAACAAAGCGTAGGCACCACCGCATGCCAGTGGATCAGAAGAATCGTTGCGACCCATATCGGGCCTTAGTAGGGTTGCACACAATCCAGGCATAACGATGTCTAAAGAGAGCAACCACCCCGACGACGAGAACGACAGGCGCGGCGGCAACTTCAAGGTGCCGCTTCGGACCTATCTGCTCTGGATCGTCATCGTCCTGGCGATTCCGTTGCTGATGATTTTCCGCAATAATAACGGACCCCAGGCCGAGCAACTGACCCAAGCGCAGTTCATCAAGAAGCTGGAATCCGACCTGATCACCAGAGGCGAGATCATTTACGACCCGCAATCGCCTTACTTGCACGAAGTGAGAGGCAAATATGTCAGCATAGGCAGTTCCGGCCAACCCATGCTGGATTCCGGTGGAAAACCAGTTGAGGTCAATTTCACCACCAAAATCCGGTTCACGGACGGACTCGAAGAAAAGCTGCTCTCTAGTGGCAAATTCGATATCCGTCAGCCAAATACGATGCTTTTGGGCATCGTTTACAGCCTCTTTCCTATTCTGGTCATCGCCCTGCTGATTTGGTTTTTTTTCATCCGTCAGATCAGGAAGGTCGGCGCCCAATTTACTCGAGCGCAACGAGGGACCCTTTCGAGCCTTGATCTGGTATTGACCGAATCTGCATCGCAGCTCGCTAAACCGAGAGAGAAACTATTTGTCCGAATGTTTCTTCCTGATGGTGAAGTTATTGAGGGCAGATTATTATGGGTGGCTCGCGAATATCTCAAATATGAAAGTTCAGAAGGCGATGAAGTGATCGTGCCTAAGGCCATTATCCGGAAATTCAAAGTGCTTGATCGATCGCAATCTGTGCGGTGAAAATTCGGTTCATCAGAATCCATCAAGTAGGCTTGCGACGGTGGAGTTGTACTGACCGGTTGCCGATTTTTCCAAGGGTATGTGCTGCGGCTGGGCTTCGCCACAGCCGCGGTCCGATTAATTCACCTTGAGATTGGCGATCCAGTCCGCGACGACGCTGGCGGTTAAATGCCCGTTTTTCTCCAGACGGACGGGTTTAGGCGCAACAAGCGTGGTCATTGAGTCGAGGGGCAGCCGCCGCATACCGGGCACGAAGAGATCGGGTGCAAGCAAGGCCTCGTCGGAAGCAGAGTCCAGCGCGTCGGCATCAGCGATAGTCGCATCGGCGGCGGGCGAAGCGAGCAGCGCGCAAATGCCTGCGCGCCCTTCGCCCACCAG
>DATENK010000342.1:0-5586 GCA_035275085.1 Verrucomicrobiia bacterium
TTTCACCGCGGATGGGCGCGAACTTTTCGGGAGTTCTTGTTCTCGTTGGCAGGTCGCACCTGCAACCAATTTCGCCGCGCCACCGCGACTCAAGCGGCTTGCATTTCGCGACTTGGACGATTCCACACAGGTTTGTCTGAGTTCTAATTTTGTCGTGTTGACCAGTCTAAAAGGCTCCCAAGTGGTGAAACAGAACGAAATTGAATCGGCAACCGATCGGTGGATGCCGACCAGCTATGGGGTCTCGAGCGCCTCGTCCGATGGCCGTTGGCTGGGTATCTTTCGCGCGTTCGGTTCGTCGCTTAACATCTACCGCCTGCCGGGCTTGGAACATGTCGCAAAACTGACGCACCCAGCCGGGATTAGCTCGTTCGAGTTTTCGCCAAGGACGGGCGAAGTTGCGATCTACTCCTCGCGCGCTGGTGTGGAATTCTGGAGTACCGCCACGTGGCAACGAACGCGCGCCCTAACCAACTTCATCAAAGTTATGTTCACTACCGAGGGACGCGGCTGGTGGCTCACCCAGGATTCCCGCAATGCCGGGCTCTACGATCCCGACACGTTGCACGAACTCTTGCCATTGCCATCAGGGGCATCGCCGCTGTCCCTCAGCGGCGATGGAAGGTATTTGGCAGTGAGCGTTGACGCCCGCCGGTTACAGCTTTGGGATGTCACGGAGGTGCAAAAGCAGCTGCGCGATCTCGGCTTAGGCTGGTAAGGCTAATATTTTTTCTTTTCCTGTAACGTTTCGCGCCAGACCGAGGAAAGAAGGTGGAAGTTCTAGTGCTTATGCGCAGAAGATACCTTTGGATGTTCCTCTTGGCTGTTGTCGGCGCTTCGACGCCAGCGAACATAAACGGCACCACCGTCGAGCGCCCCGGCTTAACACTTCCGGCCAATCCTTCAGCGGACGATATTTCGCGCGCGCGTGTTTTTGACGAAACGCTAGTGCCCATCGGTGTGCCGGACGCTGCCGAGAACGCCGCTTTGGCCCGCGCCCTCGTGGATTATTCGAAACGCAGAACGGTGGATGATTTCTCCAGCCTGACCGAATTCTTGAAAAGACACCCCGATTCCGCTTGGAAAGCTGCGCTCCTAACCTGTCTGGGGCTGGAATATTACAATACGGCACACTATTCGGTTGCCTTGGAGGCGTGGCGAGAAGCGTGGGAACTGGGCCAAAAAGCAACAGACCTTACAGGCAAGCTTCTGGCCGACCGCGTTGTATGCGAGTTGGCTGGATTGTATTCGCGGCTTGGGCGAATGGACGATTTAGCGGCATTGCTCAAATCTCTGGAGCAGCGGGTATTTATCGGCGGAGCAACGGAAAGAATCAGCCTGGCGCGAGAGGCGCTTTGGATGATGCAAAACAAGCCGGGGGTTTCGTTCCGTTGTGGGCCACTCGCCTTGCAGTCCATCAAGCGCTTTGTAAACCCGGCCGGACCAGCCGACCTGGCGATTTTCAACTCCACTTCCACCCAACAAGGCTTCTCACTGCGGCAGGTGGCCGAACTCTCAAAACACGTCGGACTGAATTATCAGATGGCGCGGCGCGACAAAACGGGCGAGTTCGTGATTCCATCCGTCGTCCATTGGAAGGTGGGCCATTTCGCCGCCATTGTCCGCAAGGTGGGTGACCTTTATCTCCTTGAAGATCCGACTTTTATGAATACCGCCTGGGCAACAAGGCAAGCGCTCGAGACAGAGACCAGCGGTTATTTTCTGATTCCCGGCGGTGATTTGCCTCCCGGTTGGCACAGAGTTGATGTCGCCGAAGCCGGAACGGTCTGGGGCAAAGGTGTGACCAGCGGAATTGACCCTGACAATTATACGCCGGAGGATTTGCAGGCCGGGACATGCGAAGTGGAATCGTCCGGACCGACCGGCATGGCGATCTCACGGGTGCACCTTGGGCTGGCCAACCTGCAAATCCGCGACACCCCCGTTGGGTACACGCCGCCCGTCGGGCCGGCAGTCCGTTTCACCGTTCGATACAATCATCGGGATTACATTCAAAAACCCAGCACGGTTTCCAGAATTTTTGGTCCGAAATGGACGCACGATTGGAACGGCGCGATTACAGACAATCCCCTGAATCCCTTGGCGGACGTGAAATACATCGTGGGCGGCGGCGGCGCGCGTACATTCACCGGCTTCGACACAAACACTCAAACGTATGCGCCGCAGCAGTTCGAGCAGACGCGCCTTCTGCGGGCCGGGGTTAACCGTTACGAAATGACCTACCCGAATGGCTCTAAGAGAATCTTTGGCCGCCGCGTGGGGACCTCGGGTGTTGTCCTCCTGACAGAGGTGATGGATCCTGCCGGAAATGCCGTCACGCTTTCTTATGATGGGAGCGAGAGGCTTACGAGCCTGACCGACGCCATCGGGCAGGTGACGACAATTGCTTACGAACACCCTTCAGCGCCGGACGTGATCACAAAGGTGACCGATCCTTTTGGCCGGTTTGCCACTTTCGATTATAGGATGGTGACCTTTTTCATTACGAACTGCTGTCCCACGAACATCTTTACAACCAACATCGCAATGCTCGCCAAGATCACAGATGTTTTGGGGCTGGAGTCACGGTTCGATATTCAGGATATCAGCGGCTTTATCACGGGCCTGACAACGCCCTACGGCGCCACGACCTTCTCTGCCGGGCAAGGTGGCGGCCCGAATGACACGACGCGCTTTGTGGAAACGCTTTACCCCGACGGCAGCCGAGACCGGGTGGAGTTCAATCAGAACACGAATGGGATTGCCTTTTCCGATCCGCCCGCGCGAGTGCCGCAAGGAATGAGTGTGTTCAATCAGTACCTTCACGGCCGAAACACGTTTTATTGGAGCCGTAGCGCTTGCGCCACAGCGTACGGCGATTACTCCAAGGCAAAAATTTATCATTGGCTGCACACGCCGAACCTCGCCCTGACCGCGGGCATTCTGGAAAGCACCAAGGAACCTTTGGAGGGTCGTGTTTGGTATGATTACGCCGGCCAGCCCAGCGCCTTTCAGGTCGGCAGTACCGACCGCCCAAGCCACGTCGGTCGCGTTCTCGATGACGGCACGACGCAGCTTTACACTTATGGATATAATAGGTTTGGACACGTCACAAACATCCTTGATCCGCTGGGCCGCAGGCTGGCGTTTACTTACCATACAAACGAGATTGATCTGCTGGAAGTTCGCCAGACGCGCGGTACGAATAACGAATCGCTCTTCAAGGCTACCTATAACACCCAGCACCGGCCACTAATGAGTGTAGATGCCGCCGGCCAAACCAATACTTTTACTTACAATGCACGCGGCCAAGTCCTGACCAAAACAAATCCGAAGGGCGAAACAACCAGATATACCTATAACCTGGACAGCTATCTCATCTCCGTAGACGGGCCGTTGCCAGGAACTAACGATACAATCGCTGCCACCTATGATGCATTTGGACGTACGCGGACCGTCACCGCCCTGGGTGACCATGCGCTGACCCTGAATTATGACGACCTGGATCGGCCGACCCGAGTCACGTATGCCGATTCCACTTTCACGGAATATGCGTACAACCGCTTGGACTTGAGTGGCGTCCGCGAACGAGACGGACGACAGACCTTGCTGGAATACGATGCTCTCGGTCAAGTGAGGAAGAAAACCGACCCACTGGGGCGCGTGACGCTTTTCTCCTGGTGCCGCTGCGGTTCCCTCAGGAGCCTGATTGACCCAATGGGCCGGGCAACCGAATGGCATACGGACATTCAGGGACGTTTGATAAGCAAACAATACAGCGATGGTTCGAAAATTCTCTATGAGTACGACGATACCACGAGCCGGCTGCGGCAGGTAATTGATGAAAAGGAGCAAATCACCCATTATCTTTACAATCGCGACGATACCCTCAAATCGGTTGCTTACCTGAATACGATGATTCCGATGCCAATCATCACCTTCGCTTACGATCCCAATTACGAGCGCCCGGTTTCCATGGTCGATGGCACTGGCACCACCCTTTACTCATACCATCCCATTACCCCTGTGCCGACATTGGGCGCTGGGCAATTGGCAAGTGTGGATGGCCCTTTGCCCGATGACACGATCACCTACGGCTACGATGAGTTGGGTCGGCGTGTTTCGACGTCGATTAATGGCGTCGCGTCGACCATGACTTATGACGCCGCGGGCCGAGTCGCTACAAAAGCAAATGCGCTTGGGGCTTTTACTTATTCTTATGACGGCAGTTCAGGACGAGTGGCATCCCAGTCATTCCCAAACGGGCAAATCATGGAACTGGTCTATGGGAACAATTCTCAGGATCGGACACTGCAGCGGATGACCCACCACATCGGGGCGACGCCGATTTCCGAGTTCATTTATGGCCACGACGTCGCCTCCCACCGAATAACAAGCTGGTCGCAACAAGCCGGTGCCCAGTCGCCATTGCTTCATACCTTCGGCTATGACGCCGCCAGTCAACTCATATCAGCGAACATCACCAACGCCGGTGTGCGGGTGAAAACGCTTGCTTATAGCTACGATCTTGCGCGCAACCGGTTGACCGAGCAGATAGAAGCAACGAATCACACGGCTACTTACAACGGCTTGAATCAACTCAGCACTTCCACTGCCCCCGGAGTTGCGCGTACCAATGAATGGGATGCAGAGAATCGATTGATCGCCGTCAGTAGCGGAGATCGTCGGACCGAATTCACCTACGATGGTCTTGGCCGAACCGTTGGGATTCGCCAATCTGTCAACGGCAGCGAAGTGTCCAACCGGCACTTTTTATGGTACGGCGCAATGATAGGCGAGGAACGGGATGCCACCGGCGTAGTGACCAAGCGCTTTTTCCCAGAAGGAATGCAGATTGAAATCGGCCCCACAGTTGGAACCTATTATTACACTCGTGATCATCTCGGTTCGATCCGGGAAATAACGGACAGTGGCGGCTACGTCCGGGCGCGCTACGACTACGATCCCTATGGGCGCCGCATTAAACTGCAGGGCGACATCGATGCTGACTTTGGCTTTGCTGGGATGTTCTGGGCGCCCGAGGTCAATCTTTCACTCACGCTCTTCCGCGCGTACGACGCTGAGCAGGGCCGTTGGCTCTCGCGGGATCCACTTAAGAACGCGGAACTGATAGAAGGCCCGAATCTTTACGCCTACGTCGCCAACAATCCGGTGAACGCCATCGATCCCCTGGGACTTTGCGGCGGCACAATGTGCATGTGCGGCAAAACGCCCGGGTTGTGCGCAACACTTCTCGGTACAGTGGGTGCAACAGTCGAGTTTGTGCGAAGGACCGCCCCAGCAGCAATCGCCGTCGGTCAGAGAATAGCCGCCTGCGGGCAAGCGGTCTGGGGGCGGGCTATGGCCTTGTATGAACGGGTGCCGGAAGCCCGAGGCTGGGCACAGCAGTACCTTGCAGATCTAACTGCGGAGGTTCCATCGGGACAACGAATGCTCGAGTACGCACGGGGCGGGTTGCGTCTGCCGGAATTTTACGCCGGTCTCCCCAACTTTGTAGTGTAGTGGGACATCGCCTTCGCCGAGACGGCTACAGCGATCGCCGCAAGGTACGGCATTCCATACGCC
>DATENK010000343.1:0-7799 GCA_035275085.1 Verrucomicrobiia bacterium
ATTTGATTGTGAAAGAAATTCAAGTTGCGACAGTCAGTCGTATGAATTGGGCTCTGATGGTTCTTTGCGCGCTGGCAGTCGTATGTGCGGGTTGCAAGAAATCGGAAACGACATCGAAGACAGGATCACACGACAGTTCAGAAACCCTTTCTGAGAGTGCGGCGAACGAAGGAGCGGTCACCCTGCGAGTGAAATGGCCCGTGGGAAACCGATATACGCACCGGATGGAAGTCAACGGCGACACCGAAACGCACGTGCCTCAAATGCCCAAGCCCATGCACCAAAAGATGAATTTGAACCAGGAATACAACATCAACGTCGTCGCCGAGCGTCCTCAAGGCGGACGTGAATTGGAACTCGAATATGAATCGGCAGAGATTGATGTGACCATGAATGGGAAACCGGTCGTGAATCTCGACACTAAGGCCGAAGCGAGTCCAGTGGAGAGCAGCAATCCAACCCTGGCAAGCTTCAGGCAAATCGTTGGCGCCAAGATCAAGTTCCTGCTCGATGCGAGCAATCGCGTCGAAAAGGTCGAAGGCGTACCGGAGTTTTCGGCAAAGGCGACGGCGGGCGCTAATCCTCAGGGGCGCGCTGCCATGCAGAGCATGTTCAGCGAAGATTACTTCAAGCAGATGGTCGATAGCCAACGATCCCTGCCCCCGAAACCAGTCAAGGTTGGCGATTCATGGCCGATGAGGACTGATATTGCGATGGCCGCATTCGGCACAATGCACATAGACATGGATTATACGTTCAAAGGGTGGGAACAGCACGATAAACGCAAGTGCGCCGCCTTGGACTTCGCCGGCACGATCAGTGCCACCGGCAATACGAATGCCAACCAACCCGGTATGAGCATGCAAATCGAAGCGGGGAAGATGGGCGGCCGAACGTGGTTCGATCCCGACCTCGGCGCAATAGTCGAAAGCTCCTTTGACCAGGATCTGCTGATCTACATTAGTGTCCCCGGACGCGCTTCAAAAGAAGGCGCAGCCATGCAAACGATCACCAACAACACGAAGCAAAAAGTCGTTATTAAACTCGTAGACGTAGTGAGCGCTGCCAAGTGAAGTTCGTCTGCATTAACGGCGAGATTGTGTCCGCCGAAACCGCCCGTGTTCCTGTTCTCGATCGCGGATTTATGTACGGCGATGGACTGTTTGAAACGCTGCGCGTCACAGCCGGCCAGCCAGGGTTGTGGGATGCCCATTGGGACCGCCTGAGGATGGGGGCCGAACTGCTGCGCATCAACTTGCCGTCTGATTCACGAGGAGCGCGGAGCCACATCGATAAATTGCTGGAGGAGAACCAAGCAAAGGAAGCAGTGCTGCGGATTCAACTATCGCGCGGCGTCGGTCTTCGCGGGTATTCCCCGCGCGAAACCAAGGCCCCGGTCATCGTGATTACCACCCACCCGCTGCCTGCCACGCCGGCGACATGGAGGCTCGCGATGACATCATTTCGCCTTCCCGCGCGCAACCCGCTGAGCGGAGTCAAGACGACCAGCAAACTCCTGCACATTCTCGCGAGGGCTGAGGCGGATGAGCGCGGCGCCGATGAAGGGCTGTTGCTGACTGATTCCGGTGCCGTGGCTCAGGGCACATCTTCCAACTTGTTTTGGATTGAGAGAAAGTTCGTTTGCACCGCCCCGGAACAGAGTGGCATCCTCCCGGGCGTCACGCGCGGAGCGGTACTGCGTGCCTGCGGCCGTTTGAATATCCCGGTCCGCCAAACCACCGCCCAACCCGAACGGCTGAAGGATTGCGATGGCCTGTTTCTGACGCTGAGCACGTTCGGGGTGGTGGAAGCCGCTCATTTGGACGGACGGGAATTGTCCCGTTCGCCGTTGACCGCGCAAATCCGTGAAACTTTAGTAGAGGCAGGCGGGTTCTAGGCTTGTATGAAAAAGATATTCGCCTGCACGATTGGTCTGGGTTTTCTGCTGCTGATCGCCGCTTTGGTTGCGCAGGAGAAAAGCTCGGGATTTGTGGATTTCGGTAAGCTTCCTGCGTCGACTTCGACCGGGGGCGAATTCGTAGAGGTCAACCTCGGTCGGCCGGTTTTTGCGATATCCGCCAAACTCTTCGATAAAAGCGAGCCGGAGGTGGCCGGGTTGCTGCGCGGGCTGCACCAATTGCAGGTGAACGTCGTGGGCATGGCCGACGACAACCGGTCTGGCGTCCAGGAGCACATCCGCAAGTTGCGGGGGGACCTCGCGGGCAAAGGCTGGGAACGGATCGTCTCGGTCAAAGACGGCAAGGACGACGTCGCCATTTTCCTCAAGACCCGAGGCGAGGAAGCAGTGGAAGGCCTGGTGATCACGGTGCTCGACGGCAACAAGGAAGCTGTCTTCGTGAACATTGTTGGCAACATCAAGCCTGAACAGGTCGCCACGCTCGGCGAGAAAATGAACATCGAACCGTTGAAAAAGTTCGGGCCGGCGAAAAGCAAAAACAAAAGCAAAGATAAGTCCGAGAAGGCAGAGACACCGTAAGCCGTTCGCGGACACGTACGTCCTTTTAAATCCGGCGTCTTTCTGGCATAATGCCATGTGTCCGCGAGTGATCTCATCCGCAAAAAGCTAGGCGAATTGCCTCACCGGCCCGGGATCTATCTGATGAAGGACCGGTTCGGAAAGGTCATTTACGTGGGTAAAGCGCGCGACCTCCGCAAACGCGTCAGCCAATATTTTCATCCTTCGCGGCGTATGGGTTGGGACCTTAAGTTCAAGGCGCTGGTCGATTCGGTGCACGATTTCGACACGCACGTGGTGAAAAGCGAGCCCGAGGCGTTGCTGCTGGAAGGCAAGCTGATTAAGGAATTTCAGCCGCGCTACAATGTCAGTTTCCGTGACGATAAGCGCTTTTTACTGGTGAAAGTGAACCTGCAGGACCCGATCCCGCGTTTCACACTCACTCGCCTGAAGCAGGACGATGGCGCCCGTTATTTCGGTCCCTTCCCGAATGCCGGCGCCTTACGGCAAACGCTCACGATGATGCGCCGCCAGTTTCATCTGCGCGGTTGCCGGCCGCTCACACCCACCGACCAGGATTACAAGCATTGCCTTTACGCGCACCTGCAATTCTGCACCGCCCCATGCATCAACAACGTCACTCGCGAGCAATACCTTGCGCAGGTTGATGCCGCCTGCGAATTCCTTGCCGGCCAATGCGATGAGATGAAGGAACAGCTCGAAGCGGAGATGAAGAAAGCGGCCACTGCGCAGGAGTTCGAGAAAGCCGCTGCCTTGCGAGATACGATCGCGAGCCTTCGCCGCACGACGCAGCGCACCAACAAATTTGCGCGCGTGCCCTACACGTTGCCGTTGGCCATTGATCCGGCGAAAGACGTCGAGGAGCTGGCGCAACTGCTTGGCCTTGCTCAACCCCCCGAACGCATTGAAGGTTTTGATATCTCAAATATCAGCGGCACGTTCGCGGTCGCCTCGATGGTCAGCTTTCGCTACGGCCGACCGGACCGCTCGAACTACCGGCGCTTTCGCATGAAGACCGTGGAAGGACAAAACGATTTTGCGGCGATGGCCGAAACAGTTCGACGGCGTTACACCCGGCTGCTGAAAGAAGGCAATTTTCCCAACTTGATCCTGGTCGACGGCGGCAAAGGGCAGCTTAATGCCGCTTGTGCCGAACTCGCTATGCTCGGCCTCAGTCACATTCCGATTGTCGGCCTGGCGAAAGAATTCGAAGAGATTTACAAGCCGAACGTGGCGGCACCGATCAGGCTTTCCCATGACACCGGTGCGCTTAAGCTCCTGCAACGCATTCGGGATGAATCGCATCGCTTTGCGAACACTTACAATGCGCAACTCCGCCTTAAGAAAATATCCGAAAGCATTCTCGATGAATTTCCCGGCATAGGCCAACAACGGAAAGCCGCGCTCTTGAAACGTTTCGGTTCCGTCCAGCGGCTGCGCCGTGCTACGTTGGAGCAAATTGCCGCCATTCCCGGTTTTGGCGGGAAGGCGGCCGGCGAACTCAAAGCATTCCTCGAAGCTCGAACACCATTGCCGGCGGCCGAGCCCGAGCAGCCCAATCAAGGCTGATTCTGATTTTGCTGCTGTTGTTGGCGATCGATCTGATCCTGCGTGCGCTGTTCCTGCTGCGAGCCGGTGCCTTGGTGTTGCGTCGCGTCAGACGATGTACCTCCCGTTGAGGTCTGCCCCGCTGGAACCAACTGGAACTGGGGCTTCATCGAGAGGTTATTCACCACGTCCAGAACGCCTGGCGTGCTTTTCGCGATCCGTTCGGCGATCTGCTTCTGCTCCGGTTGAGTTACCCAACCGTTCAGTTGCACCACTCCGCGATACGCGTTCACGCTGACTTCATCGAACTTGAAAATCGGATTACTTTTCAGATCCGTTTTCACGCGTCGCGCCGTCATCCGGTCATCAATATACTGACCAGTGCTGCGATCACCCGTCGCGCAACCGGTAAAGGTCGCCACCGTTGCCAGGCCCAAACCGCCTGCCATAATTAAACTTTTCACATTTCGTCCCATAGTAATCCTACTCCTTGTTTTTGTTAGACCAACTGCTGCGTACTCATATTCCAGAAGCCTGCCCCTACAAATGGGGTGTTTCGCTAAGCTTACGGCCAGTTTTTTGTTTCCTAGCTGCATTTTCGGCGTATAATTTGCAGACCGTCTCCGAGTAGTGATGAAAAGCGGCGGCATGAAAGCTGTGGGGGTCTTCCCCGGCAAACGCGCAGTGGATCTTATTTCCCATGCGCTGCCGCAACTCCATTCGCCCACCCAGGTCAAAGTTCGCACCATTGATGTGGGCATCTGTGGCACGGATCGCGAAATCTGCTCCTTCGCATACGGCACGCCGCCGGATGGCTCCGAATACCTCGTGCTCGGCCATGAGGCTTTGGGCGAAGTGACCGAAGTCGGACCAGGCGCACGGCGGTTCAAGCCTGGCGATCTGGTGGTCCCCAGTGTGCGGCGTCCTTGCCAGCACTCGGTTTGTTCGCCGTGTCGCGTCGATCGCCAGGATTTCTGTTCCACGGGTGATTTTACGGAGCGCGGGATAAAGATGACGCACGGTTACATGACCGAATACTTCGTCGAGGAAGAAAAGTTTCTCACGCCTGTGCCGCGCGAATTGCGCGATGTAGCCGTCCTCGTCGAACCTCTCACGGTCGCTGAAAAAGCTCTCGACCAGGTTTGGAAAGTTCAACAACGCTTGCCGTGGGGTAGTAGCGGCGAAGGGAAAACAGCAGTTGTGCTCGGGGCGGGTCCGGTCGGGATTCTCGGCGCTATGGCGCTGTTGGTGCGGGGATTCCGGACCTTCATTTACTCACGCTCGGCCGCGCCGAACCCTAAATCCGAATTGGTGAATTCCATCGGCGCGCGCTATGTCTCCTCTGAAACCGTCCCGCTTGAAAAATTCGGCGTGGAAACCGGCCCGGTGGATCTGGTGTATGAAGCGGTGGGCGTGGCCAGCATCTCCTTTGATCTGTTGAGAATCCTGGGGCTGAACGGCGCATTTGTTTTTACGGGCATCCCGCCCCACAAGGCCGCGATTCCGATCGCTGCCGATTCGCTCATGCGCGATATGGTTCTGAAAAACCAGGTGTTGATCGGCACGGTGAACGCCGACGCGGCAGCCTTTACGTCAGCGATTCGTGATCTGGGCGTCTTCAAACAGCGCTGGCCCGATGCGCTTCGCGCCATCATCAGTGGGCGCTACCCCATGGATGCCTATCGCGAATTGCTCCTCGGCAAAAACAAGGGCATCAAAAATGTGATCGCGGTCGCGTGATGCCTCCCGACCTGGCGAAGGTGGTCAAAGATCTCGGCCTCGAAAGGTGTAAACGTCACATCTTCCTTTGCGCGGATCAAACCGAGCCTAAATGTGCCGCTCGCGAAGTTACCCTTTTATCCTGGGAATTCCTCAAGCAGCGCCTCAAGGAATTGAAGCTGGTGGGCCCGAATCCGTTGGTGTATCGGAGCAAGGTGAATTGCCTGCGCATCTGCACGCGCGGCCCGATTGCCGTCGTTTACCCTGAAGGCGTCTGGTATCATTCCTGCACGCCCGAGGTGCTTGAGCAAATCATTCAAGAGCATCTCATTCAGGGACGCGTCCTGGAGCAATATGCGTTTGCACGGAATCCGCTAACCTAATGTCCGCGACACTGGACAGCGCGCGGAAGAAAGCTTATTGGCGGCTGCTCCCAATCCTATTCACCTGCTATGTAATCGCGTTCGTAGACCGTACGAACGTCGCTATCGCCAAGCTGACCATGAGCCGCGACTTGCCTGGCTTCAACGACGCGGTGATCGGCACAGCCGCCGGAATGTTTTTCCTCGGCTATTTCCTGCTCGAAATTCCCGGGTCCCTCATCGTCGAACGGTGGAGCGCGCGGAAATGGATTTGCCGCATCATGATCACGTGGGGCTTCATGGCGGCGCTTACCGCAGCAGTAAAGACGCCCTTTCAATTTTATTCCGTCCGTTTCCTGCTGGGACTCTCCGAGGCGGGATTTTTCCCTGGCGTGATCGTGTTTCTCTCTCATTGGTTCACGAGCCGCGACCGTGCCCGGGCGTTAGCGACGTTCGTTGTTGCAACCCCGGTCGCGGAAGTCATCAGCCCGAAAGTATCGAATTTTTTGCTGAAGATCGGCGCGACGGAAATAATCAACGGCGTTCCCGTGCACCGCCCAGAGGTCCTTGGCTTGGAAGGATGGCAGTGGATTTACATCTTTTGGGGGTTGCCGGCGGTCTTGCTGGGAATTGTCGTCCTGCTCTGGTTGCCGGACAGGCCACATCAGGCCAAGTGGCTGTCCAACGAAGAAGCAGCCGCCCTCGAACAAGAATTGAGCGAGGAACGCGCGCGCGTGCAGGCTGCCGGCCCACGGATGAGCGTGTTGGAGGCGTTGCGGCATCCGAAAGTGCTGTTGCTCGCGCTCGCTTATTTTCTGACGGTGACGGGCAGTTACGGCGTGCAGTTTTTTATGCCGAGCATCCTCAGGGATTGGTACCATCTTGAGTTTAATAAGCTGACGTGGCTGCTCATCCTGCCGCCGCTAGTAGCCGTCGGCGGATCGATGTTCGCAGGTTGGAGTTCCGATCATTTCCGTGAGCGGCGGCTGCATGTGGTGGTGCCTATTGCGATTGGCGCCTCGGCCCTCGCACTGATGCCCTCCACGCAAGGCAACCTGATGCTCACCGTAATCTGTTTCATGGTCGCGTATCTTGGATTCAAATCGTACATCCCGGTGTTCTGGACCTTGCCAAGCCTGTTGCTTACGGAAGCCGCAGCCGCCGGGAGCATCGGCCTGATCAATTCCATTGGGAATCTCGGCGGCTTTCTCGGTCCGCATCTGCTCGGGCGCTTGAAAACTGCGAGCGACTCCTTTGTCGGCGGACTCTACTGCCTTTCGGTGTCCATGTTTTTGTCGGCTACGCTGGTCTTCTTGCTCGGTTTGGGCAAACGCCGATAGTAAATAAGTATGGATCGGCTCGCGAATGTGCTCGGCGACGTTGTGCGATGGCTCGCGCGAAAGCTGGTGCTTCTCTATTACTCGCGCATCTACGTCAGCAATCGCGAGTTGTTGCCCGAACAAGGGCCGGTCCTCTTTGTGGCCAACCATGCCAATTCCCTGCTGGATGCGGTCATGGTCGGGCGCACGGCGCGACGGCCCGTACACTTTCTAGCGAAGGCGCCACTGTTCACAATCCCGGTGTTTGGGCCGGCCTTGCACGCGCTGGGGATGGTTCCGGCTTATCGAGCCAGTGATGATCCTTCCAAGCTCTCAAAGAATCTCGATTCCATC
>DATENK010000344.1:0-5626 GCA_035275085.1 Verrucomicrobiia bacterium
ATTCCTGATTTCCGCGCGGGCGAACGGACGTTCCAATTGATCACGCAAGTCGCCGGGCGCGCCGGCCGCGGCGACATCGAAGGCGAAGTGTTCGTGCAAAGCTTCACGCCGCATCACCCGGCCATCCAATTCGCTCGTCGGCACGATTTTGAAGGCTTTTATGAGCAGGAGATCGACTCCCGGCGCGACCTCCGGTATCCGCCGCTGAGCAGGATTGCGCTCTTGACGATGAAAGGCCGCAACGAAGAAAAAGTCCGTTTCGCTGCCGAGCACTTGCGCAAAGAAATCGATAACCTGCTCACCGGCGCAAAAGATCATATGATCATGGGTCCGGCGCCGGCGCCGCTCGCGCGCGCTGAAACTTTTTATCGATACCAATTGATGATCCGCACTCGCCAGATGAGTAAAGTTGCCGCGCAACTCTCGGAGCTATCCGAAAAGCTAACGCTGCCTGAAGGACTTACGCTCACCATCGATATTGATCCTGCGACGCTGGCTTAGTTGCGGCTTTTCATTACAATGCGCCCGATGACCCTGCTTGAAGTTGCGGGATTGAAAAAGAGTTTCTCAGCCCCCGACGGGGCGACATTGCGTGTCATCGATGTTCCCGAGTTTGCGATGACGGAGAAAACACAGATCGGAATTCGCGGCCGGAGCGGAACGGGCAAAACGACGTTTTTGCATTTACTGGCAGGAATTCTAAAGCCGGACGCCGGCGCCGTCAGGATTGATGGCGTGGAAGTCTCAGGTTTGCCCGAAGCAGAGCGCGACCGTTCTCGGGCGAACAGAATAGGTTACATTTTTCAGACCTTTAACCTGCTGCCGGCTTTTACGGCGCTGGAGAACGTCCTTTTGGGAATGGCCTTTGGTCCAGGGGCGAACAGCGAGCACGCGGAAGCGTTGTTGCGACGCGTCGGCCTGGGCGAACGCTTGCATTATCGGCCTCGACAACTTTCGAGTGGACAGCAGCAGCGTGTGGCAGTAGCGCGGGCGTTGGCGAATCGCCCGCGCCTGGTTCTAGCGGACGAGCCCACCGGAAACCTGGATGCCGCCCACGCGCAGGAAGCAATCGATCTCATTCGCGAGACTTGCCGCGAAAGTGGCGCCGCGCTTTTGCTGGTGAGTCATGACCGCGAAATATTGCAACGCTTCGATCAAGTCGTGGAGTTTGAATCCATTAACCGAACCCGGTGATGCTGCTGCGAATCGCTAGAAAAAGTTTGCGCCAATACGCGCTCTCCACGTCCATTACGTCGTTGTCCATTGGCTTGGCGGGCGCCTTGTTGCTGTCGGTGTGGGTGATTAAAGACGAGGCGCGCGCCACCTTCGCGCAAATCAACGGCGGCTTCGATGCGGTGCTCGGCGCGCGCAGCACGAAACTGCAATTGGTTCTGAATGCGATTTTTCATTTAGAGGCTTCACCGGCAAACATCGAACTGCAGGACCTGGAGGCGATTCAAGGTAATCCAAACGTCGCGCTCGCTGTGCCGATTGCGATGGGGGACAACTTCCGCGGCTTCCGCGTGGTGGGCACATCGCCTGAAATGTTTACGCAAGTGGAGTATGCGCGAGCTCGGAAACATAAGGTGCGCGCGCCGGGGCGCCTGTTCGATCCGGTATTGCGCGAGGCTGTCGTGGGCAGTTTCGCCGCCCAAAAGTTGCGACTCAAGCGCGGCGACCACTTTCATCCCTATCACGGATTAAATTTCGATGAGAAACATGAGCATGCCGAAGACTATGTCGTGGTCGGCCTCCTTGAACCGTCTAACACGCCGGCCGACAAAGTCATTTGGATTCCACTCGAAGGCTTGCAAAAAATGAGCGGTCACGCCGCGAAGACACAAACGGATGTCAGCGCGGTGCTCGTGAAGCTCCGCTCCCCAATGGCCGGACGTACGCTGGACATGCAATACAATCGCGAAGGCGACCGCCTCACGTTCGCCTGGCCGATTGGTGCCACCATCTCTGAATTGCTAAACAAGGTCGGCTGGTTGGAGCAAGTGCTTGCCGCGGTGGCGGTCATGGTCGGCCTGGTAGCGGCTGGTTCCGTGATGACAACTATTTACAATTCCATGAATGAGCGGCGTCGCCAGATTGCAATCTTTCGCGCCCTCGGCGCGCGTCGTTCGACGGTATTCCTCACCGTCATACTGGAAGCGCTCTCAATTGCTGTAATCGGTGTTGTCGTGGCCTTCGTCCTTTACGGTGCTATCGTGGGCGCTGCCTCAGCAATCATTCGCGCGCAAACCGGTGTCCTGATCGATCCCTGGGCGTGGCATAACGTGATGGCTTGGGGACCGCTCGGGCTGATCGCGCTCGGCGTGGCGGCCGGCATTGTCCCTGCCATCAAAGCGTACCGCGTGGACGTCGCGGAACATTTGACCACGTAAGGCGGACACTCCTGTCCGCCGTCCTGATACCTCCGCCTTACTGGCGCAGCGACTCAAGGTAGCTCAGCAAGTCAGAGAATTCTGACACGGTTAGTGCGGCGTGCAGCCCTTCGGGCATCAGGGATAGTTCGCTCAGCTTGCGCGAGAGGATCAGCTTTTTGGGAATTCGATGAAGTTGGGCCCCGGAGTCCGCGAGTGTAATTTCGTCGGCGGTTTCACCTTTGAGCAAACCGGATAGAAAATCACCGTCGCGAGTTTCGATGTTCACCGCCTGATAACCCTCGCGTACCGCTTTGCTCGGAAAAAGAATGCTCTCGGCGATTTCGCGACGCGAGAATTGTGCGCCGACAGTTGTGAGATCCGGCCCAACATTTCCACCTTGCCCCCGAACCACGTGGCACTGCGCGCACAATCTCGCAAATAGCTTCTGCCCGTTTTCACCATCGCCTTTATTTGCAAGTCCTTCGCGCAGATAATCCTCGGAGCTCGCGGCGGTTTCCGAGCCGTAGATCAGGCGCAATTCCTGAGCGAGCTCAGGCCGCTTTTCCAGGATCGGTCGCGCGTCATTCCGAATCGCGCGCACGGCTTTCCGCGCGCTTTCGCGGATCATCAAATTGGTCCGGGTGAGGCCATCTGCATACGCATCGACCGCCTTCACGTCCGGAATTTGCGCGAGGGCGACGATCGCTTGTTCGCGTGTGGCAGGGTCGTTATATGCCGCGAGCAAAGGATCGAGGGTCGATTTGTTTTTGAGGGAGCCCAGCGCAGTCACTGCGCTCGCACGAACCGCAGCATCGGAGTGCTTTAGCAGCGGCAGGATCTTTTCCGCCGCGCCTTCGCGATCGACAGTGATCAATGCATCTATGGCCGCCGAACGGACTTCTGCAGCCGAGTGACTCGCAGATCGAACAAGAGCGGGGCTATGGATCCGCAGAGCGCCGGCGGCTTTCAACAGAGCGCGCAGCACCTCGAGTCGCGGATTGCCTTCCAGTAATTTTCGAAGTTGCGGGATCGATTCGGCGTCGCCCGCTTCGGCTAACGCATGTATGACAATGGGCTCGGCATTCGTCAATGACGCGCGCAGGCGCGGCATTATGATTGCAGTGCCTTCCCACGGGACTGTTTTCGCAGGTGGGGTCGTATTGAACGGATGGTACGCCCACCATTCGCCTTTCCATTCGGGTGCCTTGTGATGAAGAGGCGCGAGGAGCCGGACGGCTTCGGCAGTGCCGATCGTTTCAAGGACCTTGACCAGCGCAAGGTCGTAGGTGTTCCGCAACGCGAACGCCGTGTGCTCGCGAATGAGCGGATCATCATCGCGCAACCCCTTGCAAATGAGCGGCCACGCATCCGCATGCGCGCGACCAATCGCGTTCAACGCTGTGAAAGCCCCAAAACGCACCACGCTATCCGAATCCGCCAGTAATTTTTGCAAAGGGGGGACTTCGGTCATTATCCCGATTTTTCCAAGCGCAGTCACGGCATGAAAACGCACCGACGCGTCCTGGTCTGAAAGGCACCTGCGAACTTCGGCCGCAGGCAACAGGTTCCGGCGCAACGCTTGGCGCCGTACGGAAGCGCGTTCGTCCGCCAGGCAGCGTGCCACGTTTGTCGAGAGCCAAATCGCATGCCAGAGGGCTCGTTCGTCGCTGACGCGATCGAGCACATCTTCTTTGAGTTGCCTCTGCGCAGCCAATCGCACACTGCGGGCAGGGTGCGATAGTGCTTCAACGAGATTGGTTGGTGCAGGCGTCGCATGGCTTTTGCCGGTGTAACTCAGCTTGAGCACACGTCCAACGGTCACATTTTCCTTTGTGTCGCGATGGTTCCAGTCGCAAATGTAAATAGATAACGCGTCCGCGCCGAGGGCGATACCGACCGGGCGAAAGTCCTCGGGCGGATCAGTGAAGAAGTCCTGCCTGGAAACGACGCGATATCTCGCGCCGTCGCGCGCCACGACCACACGCATCAATTGTCGTTTGCCAAAGTCGGCGAGGAAGAGGTTCCCGCGGTATTTAGGTGGCAAAGCGTCTTCATCATAAACAAACGCACCCGTTGCCGCGCCGCCGCCCAAATCTGCCATCATCCAGAGGGTGTACGGCCGGCGCGGGATGAAATCAAAAGGATAACCATAGAATCCCCGCTCGACCATGTGCGTCAGCCGGCCCATCCATTCGTGTTCGTCTGTATTGTCGTAAGTAAAAATCTCGTCCTCCTCATTGATCGCCACGTCTAAAATATTGCGCACGCCCGTCGCAAAAATCTCCAAACCTGTACCATCCGGGCGCATGCGAACAATCCCGCCGCCATGAAGGTCCAACCGCTTGCCATCGCGCCCAACGGCCCCGTACATGCCTTTGTCGCCCACGGCGATATAGAAGTAACCGTCCATGGCCAGCTTGAAATTCGCGGGCACATGATCGTTCCACTCGAGCGCCCACGGATTCGGATGCGTCGATTCAATCAAGTCAACGCGACCGGTCGGAGTGAAGACGGAGAACTTCGGATTGTGCAGGACGTATAGACTTCCCTCCAGATATTGCATGCCGAAAACGGCGTAGAGTTTCTCGGCGAAGACTGTGCGCCGCCCATCCGGATAAAAGCATAAGATGCGTCCCTGCGCGGAATTCGCGGCCACGCGAATGTCCATCGGATCTTCCGCTACAAACACCCTGCCGTCCGGTGCAGCGCAAACAACAGAGGGATGCTGCACATCAGGCGCGCTGGCGATGACTTCGATTCGCCAATCAGCAGGAGGCACGGGGAGCGCCCCGATAACCGGAAACGCGAGGAGGGCAAGGTAATTAACGCAGAGACGCAACGACGGAGAGATGCAAAGCCAAAAGAATTTTCTTTTTGCGTCTCTGCGCCTTCGCGTCTCTGCGTTGCGCTGCATACCTCACACAATAGTCGATAAAAACTTCGGCGGTTTGCGCGCTTGCGTGATCTGCTCGAATGCATACGCAATGCGCAGCAACACGGGCTCGGTCCACGCGCGGCCAATGAAGGAAATGCCAACTGGCAATCCGAACACTTCGCCCGCCGGAACGGTGATGTTCGGATATCCCGCAACGGCGGCAGGAGTGGAACTGCCGCCCACCCCGCGGTCGCCGTGCAGCAAATCGGTTTTGCCTGCAGGCCCACCCGTGAAAGCGACGATTGCGTCGAGTTGATGTTTGTCCATCAGCGCATCGATGCCTTCGACACGCGTTAACTTGTGACATTTGTCCATGGCT
>DATENK010000345.1:0-14503 GCA_035275085.1 Verrucomicrobiia bacterium
AGTTTCCATCGCATTGCAAACCGCGGGCCGCTGCACTTTCGCGTTCATCACGATCTCTTCCGCCATCTTAAGATCGGCGTCGCGATCGACGAAAACATGACACACGCCCTTGTAATGTTTGATCACGGGCACCCGTGAACATTCCGTCACCGCGCGTATAAGACCTTCGCCGCCGCGCGGTATGCAAAGGTCCACGTATTGGGTTTCGGAAAGCAGAAGTTTAATCGCTTCGCGGTCGGTCGTGGGAACCAGGCGAATGGCGCCCTCGGGCAACTTCGCGGCGCGCACCATCGCCTCGGCAATCGCCTGATTGCTGTGCATAGCTTCTTTTCCGCCACGCAAGATCGTTGCGTTACCGGCTTTGAAGCAAAGGCCCGCTGCATCTGCCGTAACGTTGGGGCGCGATTCGAAAATGATTACCACGACACCAATGGGCGTAGCGACTTTTTGGAGGCGCAGACCGTTCGGCCGCGTGCGTTCGTCCAGAATCCGGCCCACAGGATCGGGAAGCATGGCAACTTCACGCAGGCCCTCGGCCATTGCCGCGATGCGCTTCTCGTCCAAACGCAATCGATCCAGCATGGCTGACGACAGCCCACTCTGGGCCGCCGCTTCCATGTCTCGTGCATTTGCCTTAAGCAGGGTGTCCTTGCCCGCCTCAAGAGCGTCAGCCATCGCGCGCAGAGCTGCGTTTTTCTCGGCTGTGCTTAGCCGGGCCAGCGCGCGCGAAGCTTCCCGCGCCTGACGGGCGACCGCCGTGATCTCCTGCTGCAAGGTCATTCGAGAAAAATAACCGGGGAATGCCCAATGTCCAACAATGACGTAGCAGGGGGGTCAATTTGCTCATATGGACTGCCGTGGCAGAGCGAAGCGCCGACACCGCAGTCCAAACTCGGGTTTGCTGCTACTTCCCGTCCGAAAGCCGCTCCGCCAGGCGCGGCGGCAGTCCCGCTGCCAGAATCTTCTTCTGCACTTTGGGAATATCGTAATCCAATCGCCGCAGCTCGATCGACCCTTCATCGAGATCGTAAATCACATAGGCCGCCTTGGGATTGTTGTCGCGCGGCTGACCGACGCTGCCGACGTTCACAAAATATTTGCGGCCCGGCTCAACCTTGAACTTCGAATACGTCCCTCCGCGGATGTGACTGTCCCGGATGAATGCCACGGGCACATGCGTGTGCCCAAAGAAGCAAACCGCGGTGTTCTGATACGTGAAGCTCGCCGCCGCCATCAATCGGTCAAATACGTAAGCCCACTTGTGCGGGTTATCGAGGGTGGCATGCACCATGGAAAAGCTTGCCACCAGCCGCATGTACTTCAGGTCGCGAAGCCACTGCTTTTCCGGCTCGCTCAATTGCTTGCGCGTCCAGATCACCGCCTCGGCGGCGTGCGGGTTGAAACCGTCCAGCGGTTCGTCCGTCGAGCAATACTCGTCGTGGTTGCCCTTCACGGTGGGCATGTTCATGTCGCGCACGATTTTCAGGCACTCGACCGGATTCGCGCCATAGCCGACCACATCGCCCACGCAGCAATAGTGTGTGCACTTCTGGCTTTTGGCATCTTCCAGTACCACCTGGAACGCTTCCAGGTTGCCGTGAATATCCGCTATGACCGCGTACTTCATCCCGCAGTGATCCTAATCATACTCGCAATTTTAATCCTATTTCTTAAACGCGCGTTTAAAAATTGGTCGCCTAATCTACCGAACAATCTCAAATCCGCGAAACTCATTTTTTGCGTCGCCCCAATGAATTTCTTCATTGCGGATGAAACTCCCCAGCTCGGATTCCTGAATCCCTTTCTGGAACGCCTCCAATTCGTCGCGGGGCCCTTCGGCCACTAGTTCCACCCGCCCATCCGCCAGGTTGCGTACCGTCCCGGTCACTTCATAACCCTGCGCGAGCATTTTCGTGGAGTATCGAAACCCGACTCCCTGCACCCGGCCCGAATAAAATATTTGCATGCGTTGGCGCCCCTGCAACATACGATTTTGCGCGGCGAAATAAAGCCACAATCGTGCCGGTGGATGCAATGGTTTTTATGGCGACCCGGCCGCCCAGGCCCCCTCAGGCTTGCTGATTCTCACCTATGGACGCGCGTGTAGGTTCGCGTTGTCGTGCGGATTTGATCGATCACACCATCCGCATCGGCATCGTCTTCCTGAACGACGCGGATCTGGTTGCCGTGGGAATCATAGAAATACGTCGACCGGGACAGGCTTCTTTCCACGTCACCTTCCTCAAACATAGCCCGATATTCGGTTATAGACGCGCTCAATCTTCCACGGCGATCATACGTGTATTCGGTCCGATCGCTGTAATCCACAAGCCCATCCCCGTAGAAATCAATATCGTGTTCGCTCGCTCTGACTTTGTCCCCCGAATCGACCGTGTACCGCCATGTCTCTCTTTTGCCAATCTCCCCATCGGCTGCGTTTGCTATTACGCGCACCGCCTGGACCAAATTCCCTCGTCCATCATACTCCCGAATCGCGATCTCCCGACTGTCCCACGTACCGTCGGCATTGCTGTCGACTTTGTTGGTCCATCCACCCAGGTTGCCGCCCGCGTCGTACCAAAATGTGGTGTTGGAAATATAATCCAGCACACCATCGGCATTTGAATCCGTCTCAATGCGATTGCCGATCCGATTGCCGCTGCTGTCATACGCATACGTGATAATTCCGCGAGCTTCGAGCACGCCGGTCGCAATGTCATACGATTCATTGACGTCCCGTGTCAGATGGCCCGTACTGTCGTAATTCAGCGTCGAAACGGACCGCCGATCCATCACTCCGTCAGCGTTCAGATCAGTTTCAAGGCTCCAACCCGTCGCCAGCGCGCCCTCATACGAATACTCAACCACGATAAACGGCAGAGCCGTTCCATCCGCGCCTTCGTCGATTTCCGTCAGACTCCTCTCCAAAACGAATTTCGGCTGTTCTCCGGCGTCTGCCATGAGCGCCGCCAATAGAATTAGAACCACCGCTTGAACCCACATCATATTGAACACCTGGTCTGCCTCAGACTAGTCATTCGCCCGACGAACGCAAGCTCGTGTCAAAACACTGGTGCCGACGCTCCGAAATTTGCCAAAAGCCGCAAAATGCGGAATCAAGCTTAATGGCACCCGGGCTGCCCTTTTGTTTGACCTTGACACCGACAATCTATACGCTAAGCTCGGTGCGCGACTTGGATTTTTGCCGGTCTCCGACGCAGCCCTATCGGCGTCCATGCTCTTTGATTCTAACCATTCTGTGCCGTAAAAAAATGTAAAAGCCACGGTTTGGAGCAGCCGTTTCTCTTTGACGATTCCCGGCCTTGCGCGCCAGCCGTCAAACATAGTCAAGGATAGTCAAGGGTAGTCAAACATAGTCAAAGATGGATTTTTTTGGCGGTTTCCGGCGCACCTGCACCCAGAGCGGGGCAGGGCAGGGGACCGCCCCACCCGACCTGTTCGTTAAGCTTCGTTAGCCCTGGTTAAGGTTAAAGTCTTTGCCGTCAACCGAGCCGGACGAAGGCGTAGCTTGGTCTCCGGCCCGGTTTTCCCTTTCTTTAAGGCCGGACGCGAGTATCTTTTGCCGACTGCATTTCTCATGGACGTCGAACACATAAGAAATTTTAGCATTATCGCGCATATCGATCATGGCAAGACCACTTTGTCCGACCGGTTGCTGCATCGCACCGGCACGATCGCAACGCGCGAGATGCAGGACCAGTTGCTGGATTCCATGGACCTGGAGCGTGAGCGCGGGATCACGATCAAAGCGCACCCGGTTACGATGTATTACAAGGCGCGCAACGGCGAGACGTATGAGCTTAACCTGATCGACACTCCCGGCCATGTGGACTTTGCCTACGAAGTCTCCCGGAGTCTGAGCGCCTGCGAAGGGGCATTGCTGATTGTGGACGCCGCCCAGGGTGTGGAAGCCCAAACGGTGGCGAACGTCCATCTGGCCATGAAACAGAACCTCGAGATTGTTCCGGTCATCAACAAGATCGATTTGCCGCACGCGAACGTCCCCCAGGCCAAAACACAATTGGAAGAAATTCTCGCGATCCCGGGCGATTCGGCGATCCTCGCCAGCGCGAAGGAGGGCATTGGGATTGACGATATCCTCGAAGCGATTGTCGCACGCGTCCCGCCTCCCAAACCGACTGGCGCACCGTCTCTTCAGGCCTTGGTATTCGATTCCTTTTTTGACACCTACAAAGGCGTCGTATCGCACGTGCGGGTCTTCAATGGTGAGTTAAAGGCCGGGATTCAGGTGAAGCTCCTGCACTCGGGCAAATCCGTCGAAATCAAGGAAGTCGGCAGCTTCAATCCCAAGCCGTACGTGCGCGAGAGCCTCGGGGCAGGCGAGACAGGTTACATTACTGCGAACATCAAAAGTCCCAAGGACGTGAAGATGGGCGATACGCTGACGGATTCGCGAAATCCTTCGCCATCGCTTGCAGGCTTCCAGGAAATTCATCCGATGGTCTTCAGCGGGATTTATCCAATCAACCCCGCGGATTACGAGCATCTCAAAGCGAACCTCGCAAAACTGCAACTGAACGATTCTGCGTTCATCTATCAATCCGAAAGCTCGGTTGCGCTTGGCTTCGGGTTCCGTTGTGGCTTTCTAGGCCTGTTGCACATGGAAATCGTGCAGGAACGCCTGCGCCGCGAATACGACATGCACATCATCGCGACGTATCCGAGTGTGGTTTATCGCGTGACCATGACCAGCGGCGAGGTGAAGGAAATTGACAACCCCGCGTTCCTGCCCGAGCCCAATTATATCGAACACGTCGAAGAACCCATGGTTCGCGCCTTTGTAATCTGCCCGAATGAGAATATTGGTGACCTCATGGCGCTGATCTCAGAAAAGCGCGGCGTACTCGATCACACTGAAACCCTTGATCCGCGTCGCGTGATGCTCACCGCGATGCTACCGCTAAACGAAATTCTAATTGATTTTCATGACCGCATTAAGAGTATTACGCGCGGTTATGGCTCAATGGATTATGAGCACGAAGGTTATCAGAAATCGGACATGGTAAAGCTCGACATGTTGGTCAATGCCGAGCCGGTCGACGCCTTCTCGTGCATCGTGCATCGGGACAAAGCGGAGGGTCGCGGTCGCGCCCTCGCCGCCAAGCTCAAGGAAGTCATTCCAAGACAACAATACCAGGTCGCGATCCAAGGCGCCATCGGGGGCAAAATCATCGCCCGCGAAACGATCAGCGCCTTGCGCAAGGACGTCACCGCCAAGTGCTACGGCGGCGATATCACGCGCAAGCGCAAGCTTTTGGAGAAACAGAAAGAGGGCAAGAAGCGCATGAAATCAATTGGGTCGGTGAACATTCCCCAGGAAGCGTTCATCGAAGTACTGAAGACTTAAGGCGACAATTATGGGATTGAGTTGGTTCTATTCGCGGACCGTCAGGCGGGCAGGGCACATGATCAAGCACGTCGACCGCTATACCAGCGCCCAGCGCGACGTCCTCCCGCCGGAGAAGATCCTGAAAATCCGCACCGCGCGCGACGAACTGGAGCAGGGGATTCGCACCAATCAACCGAAAGCGGAATTACGCGCGCGAATGGACCGAATGGAAACCGTTGCAAACGAAAACTTTCGCCCATACCCGGCGGCCGCCTGGCGCGAAAACATCGAAGTGCTTCTCGTCGCGGTCGCGGTAGCCATGGGCATCCGCACATTTTTCGTGCAGCCCTTCAAAATCCCGACCGGCTCCATGCAGCCGACCCTCTATGGGATCACTTCCACGCCCGATTACACACGGCCGTTTTCGCACGAATCGCAATCCGAGCCGGACTTTGAAATGCCCAATCCGATTATGCGGTTTCTGAACTTTTGGTGGGCGGGCGTTAGCTACACGCACGTGAAGGCGCGTCAGGACGGCCGGATTGACCGCGTGGAGGAACCCAAGCGCTTTCTGCTCTTTAATTTGCACCAGCGTTTCTGGCTCACGGGAGAACCCAACAATCCCTATACTATCTGGTTCCCGCCAGATGGCCTCTTCGCGCGCGCAGGCCTCATGAACATGTATGGTTACAATCCGCGCGTCTTCAAGGCCGGCGAAGACATTATGAAAATCAAGGTCATCAGCGGCGACCATCTATTCGTCGATCGCATGACTTACAATTTCCGACGGCCCAGGCTCGGCGAGATCATCGTCTTCGAAACGCGCGGTATCCCGCGTTTGCCGCAGGACCAATTCTATATCAAACGGATGGTCGCCATGGGCGGAAACAAAGTTCAGATCGGGAATGACCGGCACATCCGCATCAACGGCCAGCGCCTGGATACAAACACCACCCACTTCGAGCGCGTTTATTCGTTCCCGCCTGATCGTCCGCCGCTGGATAGCGTTTATTCCGGTCACCTGAACGAAGTCACCGCGCGGCAATACGGCATGAGCCTCGCCCCGAACTTCGACACAGAAAACGATGTTTTCACCGTGCGACCAGACCATTACATCGTGATGGGCGACAACACGGTGAACAGTTCCGACTCACGCAGTTGGGGCGATTTTCCGCAGGAGAACGTCATCGGCCGATCCTTCGTTGTGTATTGGCCATTCGGCCCGCAAGACGGCCGCAAAAGCCGTTTCGGCTGGGGCAACCGTTGATCTTCCGGACTACTGGACGTTGAGCCGATAAAACCGCGTCGGGCCTGAGACGTCGGTATCATTGATGGTCTCCAGGTTTCCTGTACCCTGCACGCGGCGGAGTTCCGTCCAGGTCGCGTCGTTCAAAGCGTTCTTGTACTCGATCACATACGTCGGGCCGGCGAGGGTGGGGAAGCTCAACTGTGCAACTCCCGCAGCAAAGGTCGGCACCAGAAGGCGCGGGCAATCCGGCGCCATGCCGAGCGCCCACGAAAGCGCGGCGTGGACGAGTTTCTGCCCGGTAGGGGTTAGCGCGGCAGCGGTATTATCTTCGAGAAACAACTGCACCCTGCGGGCCGGCGCGATGAAACCGGCGTTCATCGTTGCCCCGGACTCATAACCATAAATGACAGCATGCGTGAGGTCGTTGGTCAGGGCAGCGACGATTATCGCTGCGCCCTGCGGCACGCCCCAGGAAAACGTTTGTGGTGAGCTAACCACGACGAGTTCGTGCGAACCCTCCGAACAAAGGCAACCACCAAGAGGATGTGGTTGCAGAATCTTCAGGGCCATCTGGTTTGTCATCGTGGCGTGGTCGTTAGCGGAATCGATCGTCATTCCATATTCGTCCTGCAAGGCTTGCTCCCAATTCACGACTGGCACTGCCACGTCCCGGAACTTCACGCCCACATCGCCTGACGTGTATGAGGAGGACGCAACTATCAGGTCCTTGTTCAGCGCATCAGCCGTTGTGGACGCAGGCGCAGCCACTGTTGTGACAAAAAAACCGCGCGCTTGCAGGAGATTACGAATTGCGATGTCGCCTGCGAAATCCGTCGCGGCCACAACAAACAAAACGCGCAAACCGCGAACACGGAATTGCCAGTCATTCGTGAAGGTCTGCGGAGTGGCGGCGTTGTCGGAAAACACCAGGCGCACCGTATGAGTAGAGTTCGTGGCCAATAAACCCGGAGGATCATAGCTCACGGAAGCGCCGGACTCGGTCGAATCGACTGTCGATGCGCTTGTCACATCAGCACCATCAAAATAGAGTTGCAGGCTGCTGACATCCACCGCGGTGCTGCGATTGACAATCGATATGTTTACGGCAGTTTCCGGCGCAACGTTCACGGAACCTGGAGCAGGGGAAACAATACTGACGTACGGCGGTAACTCCGCCGCCTCGGTGGGCACGAGCACGAGGTAATTTAGTTGCAGATTGTTATTGGCACTCAGTGCGGTCAACCGAATCGTCTGCGCGCCTGACAGCGTGATAGTAACCAGGTTTCCACTGGAATCAGTCAGCGGAACTGTGCGGAAAGCCGTTCCCGTCGCAGGAGCTTGAAAGACGCCCATCGGGACGGTCGTTTGATCCGCGCTGAATACCAGGCCTGGCGGCGTGTTGGGATCATTGTCGCTCACTTTGTCGAGGCGGACCTGTTGTGCAACCTGGCTGGAAAGGCGGAGAAAGACCGTGTACGAGGGCGAAGCGTACGTGCGCGTGTAGTTCATCCATTCACCCGCCACCATCTGGCCCACGTGAAACTCCGGCGCGCCCACGGCCACCTGGGGCGGGCGTTGATAATCGCTCGAAAACTGGATCGCAACGGAATTTGTACCGCTAAGGGAACAGCGGTAAACTTCGGTCGTCAACGGAATAGGCAGAGAATAGTCAACGTCCAAAACGCCCACGAGATTCGAGTAAGCGCCGGGCGACGGATTATCGATGTAACTGCCACCGATTCCGGATCCGAAGCGCGGAGGGGAAATGTCGCATGTGTCGGCAGACGCATCATAGTTGTAGTCTTCGGCTTCAACCACTGTCACGACATCCGCAGCAAATGTGTCGAAATTCAAAGCGGCAGTCACTTCACCATTCACATTAGTCACACTGATTGAGCCGGTGTAAACAGTGTTGGATTGCAGGTTCTGGAAAGCCACGGTGCGGCTAGTGGGATCGCCCGTGATGTTCAATTGGCTGCTGACATCCGAGCCATTTAAAACGAGCTTAATATTCTGAGTTTCGATCGGGGCCGTGTTGGTGACCTGGAACGTAATTCCATTCGCGGCTGGATAAAACGTGAGGTTGCCGGCCGGTGAAAGATTAAGCATGTATGGCGGCTGGGAACCAATCGTGCCGGTCATTGTGTAGGCCACGGCGCGGGCAATGATTTCCTTTCCATTGGCGCTGATATCGGTCCAGGCGCCAGCTTCGTGATAATTGTGCAGCGCGCAAAACACTCTGCGCCGGATATGCGTTTCACCGGAGGTGCCGCGAAAAAATGCCGGCACGCCGCCCGGATCGCCCCAATCGGCAATCGTCGCGCCAGAAGCCGGCGCGTTTGCAATCAAAACCCCATTCGCTGTGTCGGTCGTGTTCTCCACGTCCAGATTGCGGGCCACCGCCAAGTAATTCGGGCCAAGGCCACTGACGATCGGATGGCTGGTGTTCACCAAAACATGGTCGGTGTAGCCCGCGCGAGCCGCGCTGTCTCCCGGCATCCAATTCCACCGGCTGCTGCGAGGGATGAGCGAGCTCATGACGAGAATCGGCACGTTCATGTTGTTCCACGTGCTTCGCTCGGTCGCATCGGTGTTAAAATCGCCGCTTGAGGTCGCTCGGTGGACAATCACCAGATCCTTAGCCGTAAGGCGGCTGATTTTGGTGGCATCCAGCGTTCGGAACTCGCTGGCGTTGCCCGGACTGGCGCTAACCTCGACCGTGTAACCGAGTCCTCGCAAATAACCTGCCAAGCCCGCCGTGCCTTGTTCGAGATCGGCCCGGTCGGTGACGACCATAATGTTGGCGGCATTACCGCTTAAGGTGACAGCCAACAGAAGGACGGCTCCAGCAATCAGGGTGTATAAATGACGCATAAAGGACTTGGGTAAGGCGGAGATTATCGGGTTTTGGCTGCCAGGGAAAGAGAAAAAGGCCAAGTCGCGGGATCGTGACGACTTTCGCACAATGTTTGTTATATTTAATTAGGCGCGGTATGCCTTAACGTATTCCTTGGCGGTCTTTTCCCACGAAAAGTCCGAGGCCATCCCGTTCTTCCGGTAATGCTCCATCAATTCCGGCTTTTCATACAGCACGAGTGCCTTGCGGATCGCTCGCGCCATCGCTCGGACTGAATAGTCGGTGAACTTGATTCCGTTGGCACGCTCCAAGTCCTCGGAAATGTCGGTGACCGAATCATCCAGGCCGCCCGTGGTCCGCACAATCGGAATCGTCCCGTAGCGCAAACTGTACATCTGGTTCAGGCCGGACGGCTCGTAGCGCGATGGCATCAGAAAGAAATCTGAACCGGCCTCGATCCGGTGTGACAATCCATGATCGTACCCGATGCTGACGGCGACCTTTTTGGGATGGCGCGCGGCCAATTGCGTGAAAGCTTTTTCGTAGACAGGCGAACCACTGCCCAGCATCACGAACTGCATGTCGGATGAAAGCATTTCCTCGAGCGCGCCGAGCGTGATGTCCACGCCTTTTTGATCGACTAATCGTGTGATGCTGCCAAACAGCGGCACGCGCGGATTCTTCGGCAGCCCAACTTCGAGTTGGAGGTCAAGTTTGTTGCTGGGCTTGCCGGCCAGATTCGTCGCCGAGTATCTGTGCTTGAGGTGCGGATTATTTTCGGTGTTCCATTCCTCGTAATCGACGCCGTTAAGAATCCCGAACAGCGCGTCCTGACGTTGCCGCAAGCGATCGTCAAGGCCGCAGCCAAATTCCTCGGTCATGATTTCACGGGCGTATCTCGGGCTGACGGTCGTGAGCGTGTCGGCATACATGATGCCCGCCTTCATGCAGTTCATGTAGCCGTAGAACTCGATGCCGTTTGGATTAAAATAATCTATAGGTAAATTAGTTAAATCGTAATACGGCCGGGGAAAGACGCCTTGGTAAGCCAGATTATGGATCGTGTAACACGTCCGCGGAGGATTTGGCCAGCCTTGCGTCAGCCGGTGATGGAGCGCCAGAATCGGCACCAGCCCGACCTGCCAATCGTGCACGTGAATCACTTCCGGAGCCCACGGCAAGTAACGGGCCAGGTGTACAACCGCTTTGGCAAAGAAAATGTAGCGCTGACCATTGTCGGGATAGTCGACGCCGCCTTCGTTGTAGATTCCGGAGCGGTCATAGAACTGTGGCTGATTCAGAAAGTAAACCTGGACGTTCTTTGAATGCTCGCGGGTCCACACGTCGGCAACCACGCGATCAGTCCCAAGGGGCAGGTCGATGTGCCAATCGAACTTCTGCAAATCTGGAAAGCGGGCGCGAATCGATCCATACAGCGGCGTGACAATACCGACCTGGTGCCCCGCCCTGCCCAATGCTTTGGCCAGCGCACCAATCATATCGGCCAACCCGCCGGTTTTCGAATAAGGATAAACCTCGCTGCTGGCCAACAGGATTCTCATCCAACAGCCAAGCGGTTATATGGACTGCGGCGACTCATTTAATGACGTCCGCCTTCAAATAATCGCGTAGCACTTCCGGGACGCGAATGGTGCCGTCCGGCTGCTGATGGGTTTCGAGCAGCGCGACGAACAATCGCGCGAGCGCCGTGCCGCTGCCGTTCAGGATGTGCGGAAATTTGTTTTCACCCGATTCGGTTTTGAATCGCAGGTTCATGCGGCGCGCCTGAAAATCTTCGCAGTTCGAGCAACTCGAAACTTCCAAATAGCTCCCCTGCCCTGGCGCCCACACCTCGATATCATAAGTCTTGGCGCTCGCGAATCCCATGTCGCCGGTGCACAGCAGCACGACGCGATAATGCAGGCCGAGCGATTGCAGCACGCGCTCGGCGTTGCCAACCATCTTCTCCAATTCATCATAACCATTGTCGGGATGCACGATTTTGATCAGCTCCACCTTGTCGAATTGGTGCACCCGAATCATCCCACGCGTACCAACGCCGGCGGCACCTGCTTCCGCCCGAAAGCATGGGCTATATGCGCAATAGTAAAGAGGCAATTGGCTCTCCTTCAGGATCTCCTCCCGATGGATGTTGGCGACCGGCGCTTCCGCCGTGGGTAACAGATACAACTTCCCCATCGTGTTCTCGTCAAGACCCTCCTGCACCGCGTATGCCTGGTCCTCAAATTTTGGGAATTGTCCCACGCCCAGCATGCAATCTCGATTGATAATGTACGGCGGTGAGACTTCGGTGTAGCCATGCTGCCCGGCATGCAAATCGAGCAAATATTGAATCAGCGCGCGTTCGAGTCGGGCACCCCAACCGGTATACAAAAGAAAACCGCTACCGGAAAGTTTCGCGCCGCGCGCGAAATCCACCAGCCGCAAGCTCTCGCATAATTCAATGTGGCTCTTGGGTTTGAATGCAAACTTTGCCTTTTCTCCCGAAATGCGTACTTCCGGGTTGTCTGCTGCGTCTTTGCCAACCGCTACGCTTTCATGCGGTAGATTTGGCAGCCGCATCAAGATCCCATCGCGCTTCGCTTCGGCTTCGGCGGCTTGCTTGTCCAGTTCAGCGATCCTGTCACCCAGCGTGCGCGTCTCGGCTTTCTTCGCTTCGGCTTCGGCGGCTTTCTTTTGTCCCATTAACGCGCCTATTTCTTTTGAGACGCGATTCCGTTGCGCTTTGAGCTGTTCGACTTCGCTCAGGATTTTCCGGCGCTGCTCGTCAAGTTGCAGGACTTCATCGATATTCTTGTCGTCCCCTGCCCCACGGCTGGCGAGGCGCTCGCGGACAAAATCCGGCCGTTCGCGAATTAACCTGATGTCCAGCATGGCGGGCGGTTATTCGAAATCGTAAACGACGCATTTGGAGCAATTGGGCTTGAACGCCTTCTCTACGAACTCCGTGTGCAATGGGTGCGTCTGGTAATTGTCTTGCGCTTTTTTGTCGGTGAATACGATGTTCAGCGCGACTTGATAGCTTTGGTCTACCACCGGTCGGTGGCTCGGCACCATTTTGCCAACGTGAAAACTTACGATACCGGGAACAGCCTTGAGCCATTTGTTTGCCGCGGCGATCACTTCGTCGGCCGCGCCCGACTTCTTCGGATCCGCCCAAAAAATCACAACGTGTGAAAACATGCCCGTTACAATCCCGTGCGGCCGCAGTGCGCGCAACAAAGAAATTCCCTAGTTCTTTCGCAATGGGTATTTCTTTAGCCCTGCGAGTTGCATGGCCGCGCGCCAGGCGAAATCGGGATTGTTCCTTAAGTACCGTGGCCCGAGCCGGCGCGGATTCTGGCAGAGCCGGAAGAACCATTCGAGCCCGGAGCGTTGCATCCAACGTGGCGCCTGTCGCTTCAGGCCGGCAAAAATGTCGAAGGCCGCTCCCACGCCAACCATCAACACGGTGTCCAGCTTCGGCAGATACTCCGACATGAAGAACTCTTGTTTCGGGGTGCTGATGCCGACCCAAATAATATCGGGCCGGGCTTGCTTCACCTGGGCGATGAGTGCTGATTCCTCTTCGGCATTCAGCGGTCGAAATGGCGGTTCGTACACCCCGACAATTTGCAACTTCGGGAAGCGTTCCAACAATTTTCGTCGCAAAAGGTCACCGGTGCCGTTATGCCCGCCATAAAGGAATTGCCGCACGCCGACAGCCTCTGATTGCTGTAAAACTTCAAGCATCAAGTCCGGTCCGTAAACGCGCGAGACCTGGCGCTGACCGTCGATTTGGCTCATCCAAACCATTGGCATGCCGTCAGGTGTGCAGAGAAACGCCTCATTGAGCACTTTGCGAAATCGCTCGTTACGCTGCGCTTCCATCACGCCATGAACACCGGTGACACAAACGTAGCCCTTTTGCCGGCGCTGAATCGCTTCGAACATCAGAGAAACAGCCATGGGAAGGTTGATCGCCGCAATGCCGACGCCGAGGACACTGGTTCGAACCAGCGGCACCTCGCTTTTGAATTCAGCCCCGGTCATCAGTTGAGCAGCGTGAGCACTCGTTCAACCATCTCACCATACACGAACACGCGTTGCAAGACTGGAGAATGGCGGGCGCACATGAAAAGGATTGACCCAGGGCCTACGGTTCGGGAATGTCCGGGCGGCAACGGCCCCGCTACGGACGGTGGTGTCCTGCCCTTGTGTTGAGGGGTTTGAACGGCGGTGCCGGAGCGCAACGCCGTTCTCTGCCGGCCTCATCCTAACGCGCCACAAGCACTCGGCCGTCCATAAGGGTCCAAAGCACTTTCGCACCCGCGATTCGCTCCGACGGAATCTCGAAGATGTCATCCGAGAGGATCACAAGGTCCGCAAGTTTACCGGGCGTGATCGTCCCTTTGACTTTTTCCGCGAATTCCGCATAAGCCGATCCGACGGTGTACGCGCGCACAGCTTCTTCCACGGTAATTTTCTGCTCGGGAATCCAGCCGCCTGGATTCTTACCGTCCAACGTGTGGCGCGTCACTGCTGCGGCAATTCCCTGCAACGGATTAAGCGGCGCGACGGTCCAGTCGGAACCAAAGGCAAGCATGACTCCAGCATCCAACAGCGACCGGAACGCGTATGTGCCGCGCAGACGTTTGCGCCCGATGCGTTTCTCCGCCCAGCGTCCGTCGTCGGCGGCATGATATGGCTGCATGGACGCGATCACACGACTGCGCGCGAAACGCGGAATGTCCCCGAGCCGCAAGTGTTGCGCATGTTCGATCCGGAAACGGCGATCGCGCTCGCCGTTGGTACGGCTGACCTGTTCGAAAATTGAAAGCATCGCATCGTTCGCACGGTCACCGATTGCGTGGACCATCACCTGCAGTCCGGCGCGGTCGGCACCTTTCACCCGCTCGAGCATTGCGCCTTCGGGAAACATCTCGTCCGCGGGCAAGCCGACGTTATCGGGCGATCCCTCGTAGGAATCGAAGAACCATGCGGTGCTCGATCCGAGGCTGCCGTC
>DATENK010000346.1:0-2517 GCA_035275085.1 Verrucomicrobiia bacterium
ACGCGAAGGCGCGTACCTGCGCCGCTGCCGCGAGGCCGTTCCCGGCGTGACTGCAGTGTGCAAGCAGGGTCGCCATGCGCACTACAATGTATTTATTTCGATGAAAAAGATGTCGGAAGGCGATCCCGGTCGTGCCGCTGCGGCCGCGTTAACCTTCGATCACACCAAAAATGTTTTCGTCTTTGACGAGGATATCGATGTGTTCAATCCAACGGACATCCTCTGGGCGATTGCCACCCGGGTGCAGCCGCACCGCCAGATTTCTATTCTGCAGCCGTTGTTCCGAGGCAACTTTCTCGATCCATCGCTGGTGGATGAGATCAAAACATCGGGCATGATCGTCGATGCCACGAAGCCATTGGATCGGCCGTTCTCACCGGTGTCCAAGTGCCCCGACGAAGCGATGGAGCGAATCAAGTTGGAAGAGTTCGTGCCTGGCGAGGTGCTGCAGCACATCCCGATGGATCGGACGACATACTGGGCATAGCAATCGGAAATTTTCTGCGCAGACGCAGAGAACGGCACTTTCTGTGTCTCCAACGGAAATCGATAAGCAAAACACAACTAAGGGGTGAATCATGGGTCAGGCGGTAGAGATTACCTGTCCGAAGTGTAAGAAAATTTTTGTGGTCAATCCGCACATGCTCGGGTCAGGAATGAATTTTCATTGCCCGTTCTGCGATCTTTATTTTCCCGAAAAAGACAGTCCCAAAATCCGCAAGTAGCTCGTCGTGCCGCGGCGATCGAAGGCCAGGCGGCTGTTCTCTTCCGTATCATCCAAATGACAACGAATGAAACCTTTTCGGTTGTAGGAACCAATGCGCATCGCGTCGATGGCATTGAAAAAGTCACCGGCAAGGCAATTTACACCACGGACATTCAGCTTCCGGGCATGGCCCACGCCAGAATCCTCAGGAGTCCGCACGCCCACGCGCGCCTTGTGAGCGTAGACGCTTCGAAAGCCAAGACGCTGCGCGGCGTGATCGCGACCCTCACTCGCGACGATATTCAGGCGTTCAATTATAAGTACGGAGCCACCTATAAGGACCAGTCCATCGTGGCGGTGGACAAAGTGCGCTATGTCGGCGATCCGGTGGCCGCCGTTTTGGCCGATGATCCGGCGATCGCGGAAGAAGCTTTGGAGCTCATCGAGGTCGAATACAATGAGTTGGCAAAGGTCACGAACATCGAAGAAGCGATAGCGCCGGAGGCGCCACTGGTGCATGAAGCCGGGGTGGCACGTGCGGAGCTTCGCGGTTCGGTTTACGGCGCGCCCGAGCGCTTCAACGGAACGAATATTTGCTACTATCTGAGTTTTGGCCGCAAGGACATCGCGAAAGGATTTGCCGAAGCTGAGCATGTTTTTGAAGATACGTTCCGCTTTCAAAAAGTCCAACACTACTCGTTGGAGGCGCACAACAACATCGCCTATTACGACGGCGAGAAGCTGACCGTGTGGGCCTCGTGCCAGGACCCGTTCACATTACGCGACCACTTGTCGGGAATTTTTCGCCTGCCGCTCAGCCGGATTCGCGTCATTGTTCCGTATGTCGGAGGCGGGTATGGCGGCAAACTTTACGTCAAGGCGGAGCCGATCGCCGCGGCGCTCAGTTGGATCACGCGCAGGCCGGTTAAACTCCAGCTCTCGATCAATGAAAGTTTCAAAACGGTAACTCGCCACCCGGCGCGGGTCACGATTAAAACCGGCGTAAGCAAAGACGGTAAGTTGATTGCGCGCGATTGCCAGGTCTACATGGATACGGGCGCTTATGCAGACGCGGGCCCGCGAGTGACGCAAAAGGCTGCGTACCGCTCGCTCGGGCCCTACAAAATACCCTACGCCAATGTCGAGGCGTACGGTGTCTATACCAATACGGTGCCGGCGGGCGCCTTCCGCGGTTTCGGCGCGCTGCAAGTGACTTGGGCATATGAATCTCAAATGGACATGATGGCCGAACGACTCGGTGTCGATCCATTGGAGTTTCGGCTCAAGAACTTGCTCCACAAGGGTGATCTTTACACGGCGGGCGATACACCCGTGGATTGCGATATGAAGGAAGGTCTGCTCAAGGTCGCCGATGCGATCAAATGGCAAGAGCAACCAACCGAGCGCAATCGGGGAAAGGGCATCAGCTGCTGTATCAAAGATGCCGGCGGCACTTACAAAGTCGCCGGCGCGACCGTCAAGATGTCGTCGGACGGGAGTGTGATGCTGCTCACCGGTACAGTCGAGATCGGGCAAGGCCCGCGCACCGCGCTCAGCCAGGTGGTCGCTGAAGAGCTTTCGCTGCCGATGGATCAAATTGGCGTGGCGCAGCTCGACACCGATGTTACCCCCTACGATATTTCGACTAGCGCGAGCAGCTCAATGGTCGTCATGGGAACGGCAGTCCAGCGCGCCGCACAGGATGCCCGCAAGCAGTTGCTGCAGTGCGCATCGAAGCTGCTGCAGCAAAAAGTCGAACATTTAAAGCTCCACAAGGGGCAAGTGGTTTATGGCGAAGGCCCACCGATTTC
>DATENK010000347.1:0-10997 GCA_035275085.1 Verrucomicrobiia bacterium
TCTTCCCGGACCCGGGATCGTGGCCTTTGCGTCCGTGGTCATACTCACCATTCTTGCGTCGCAGAGTTTTGATCCGCGCCTCATCTGGGATGCAGTGGAGCCATCGGAAAGGTCGCATGAAAGAAGTTGAACTCGTTGAACCGCATGCGCGTGCGGTCATCAACCGGCGCCGGAGCGTTTCAGTCGTATGGATCGTCCCATTCCTCGCGGCGGTCGTTGCCGCCTATCTCATTTACGGCCGCGTGCAGGAAGGCGGCGAACGCATCACCATTCATTTTAAGGACGGCAGCGGTTTGAGGCCGGGCCAAACTCCGATCCGGCATCGCGGCGTAACCGTCGGCGAAGTACGCGCGGTTGAATTGAGTTCGGATCTGCAATCGGTCCAGGTCCGGGTGCGTCTGCAGAGGTCCGCCTCGGCTTTGGCGCGCGAAGGCACAGTTTTTTGGATTGTTCGGCCCGAGCTTGGCATTGGAAACATCAGCGGTCTGAACACGATCATCAGCGGCCCGTTCATTGAAGCCTTTCCGGGCAAAGGGCCCACCCGCAGCACCTTCGAAGGCGCGGACCGCTCGCCCGCAGCGCTCGAAGAGAAAGGACTGAAGCTGGTTCTGATCGCTGCGCATCGCGGCTCGTTGCGCGCCGGGTCGCCCGTTTATTACCGCGGGATAGAAGTCGGCGCGGTGCAGGAACAGCGCCTGAGCGATGACGCCCGACGCGTTGAAGTGAACGTTTTCATTCGCCAGCCTTACGGAGCCCTGGTTCGCAGCGGCACCAAATTCTGGAACGCCAGCGGCGTCAACGTGGACATCGGCCTCTTCAAAGGCGCCCAGGTGAACATCGAGTCGCTCAAATCGCTCGTCTCCGGCGGCGTGAGCTTCGCCACACCCGAAGCCGCCAAAGAGAACGAGCCCGTTAAAGAAGGCGCCATCTTTCCACTTTACGACGAGCCGAAAAAGGAGTGGCTCGAATGGACGCCATCGATTCCGTTGCCCGAGCGGAAGTGATCTACTTCTTAATGTCGTCGAAGTAGTCGCGGACGGTGTTTTGGTACGCGCGCGGAACGAGATCCTGGTTGAGGGCGCTTTCGGCTTCGGCCTGGGCGGCGGCGGCGGCGTCCTGAAACTGGATGGTGCTTTGGCCTTTAATGCTGACGCCTTTGAGAGTGATGCTCGGCATGGCCCCGCCGGGTGACATCTGGCCTTTGACCTTCGTAGGAAGGAGATTGTTGTTCAAATTCTGAGAACGCTCGGAGACGCCGCGGGCGTCCATGTCGGGCCGCTCGACTTCGGAGTTGTCCCACCGCTCCTGTTTGCCGTCGAAGTAAGTCCAGCCTTCTTCATCGGCCCATGTGCCGACGCCTTTGCTGCCTGGAGGTCCATTGCCGCCGTTCGGATTGAATTCGTACGCCTTGCCCATGAACTCGGCATTCTCGGCCATCACCTGGTCCCAGCTCATTCCGGCACCAATCGCCATTTGCGCCTGGTCGAGCGCTTGCATGGCCGCGGTCATGGCCTGTGCATCGGCCATTTGTTGGGCGAGCTTCTGCAATTCCTGCGCAGCCTTCGCAAGGGATTGGCCTGCTTCTGATTTCTGGCCGGACTTCATTTGGCCGGCGGCATCCTTGAGCATTTCGCCGAGCTTGCCGTATTGCTTTCCGGGATCGACCGCGCGCGAAACTTCGTCGAGCATCTTTTGCATTTGCTCCTCGGAAACGTTCCCGGATTTCAATTGTTCGGCCATTTTCTCGAGTGATTTTTGCGCGGCACTGGCCTGGCCATTCTTGAGCTGCTCGGGCAAATCTTTGCCAAGCTGGGCCATTTGCTTCTGAAGCTTTTCGAGCTTTTTGGCCATCTCGCGAAGTTTCTCGAGATCGGTGGCGGCCTGGTCGAGATCGCGCATGGCGAGATCGGTCTGGTTATTTTGCAAAGCCTTGATCGCCTCGTCCAACATCGGGAGCGCCTGGCCCATATCGCTCAGTTCTTTTGAAAGCTCCGAAAGGGCCTGGGACATCTGTTCGCGCGCGAGTTGGGCGGCGGCGGAATCCTTGTCTGGCAGCTTGGCCATTTCCTTCTGCGCGTTCTTCATGTTGCTGGAAATCTTGTCTAGCTTGTCAGAGTTGGCGGCGGCATTCCCCATGGATTTCTGGAGCGCGTCGATCTTTTGTTGCAAAGCTTCGGCGGATTGATTGCCGGAGCCGCTGGATTCGCGCGAGGCGCGTTCGAGCGCTTTGAAGGCCGGATTATCGCCCAACTCGCGCGCTTGTTCTTTGAGCTTTTCGGACACGCTGGCGAGATCGCGCAAGGCCTGGCTGCGAGTGAGGTTTGCTTTTTGGAGTTCGTTGCCGACTTCGGCCACGTCCGCCAAAGCTTTTTGTGTGGGCTCCAGCGCGGGTTTCTTCTGTTCGATGGTGCGTTTGGCGAGTTCTTCGAGTTTTTTCCCGACGTCGCGGATGACGACGGCGTCCTTTTGTTTTTGTTGAAAGGCTTTGGTGCGATACTCGGGGATGAAACCGAGGCCGACGCCGAGGACGAGGAGTAGCACGGCCCATTTGGCGAGGCTGGGCCACGAAAATGGAAGTAATTTACGGGCGTCGATCGCATTGGCGTGATCCGCGGCGTCGCGCACAACGAGTTCTTTCCATTCGGATTCGCCATTCGTTTTCGAAAGTTCCAAAGCGGTGCTGAGCCGCTCCTTGAGATTTTGGCGGTTGTCTACCCAGCGGGCGGTTTGAATGAGTGAGTGGCGTTTAAAAAACGCGGCCAGAACAAAAGCCACGGCCACGGCGCCTGCAGCCGCGGCGGCAACCGTCAGCGCAAGTTTTGGGATCGGATAAAATTTGAAGACGCCAAAGACCAACAACCACAAAGCCGCGCCATAGAGGAGTCCAGTCCAAAGTCCGCGCCATGCAGCGACCAGCCGTCGACGCCGAGCGGCGCGTTTTAAGGCCCCTTCGATGAGATGCATCTCACCCATACCTGATACTCATAGTGGCATTTCGCGTGCCATTTGGCGAGGCAAATCGGGATGGTCTAAATTCAACGTTCAACATCCAACATTGCAACGTCCAACGTTCAAGGCGAACAAAAGGAAAACCGGATGGCCGCCTTTTACGTTTTTTTGGTCGGAGTAGGTCGGAATAGCTCGGATTAGGTCGGAATGGAGCCGCCAAGCGATCCGCGAAAGGCGCGAAAAGACGCCAAAGGAAGGTCCTGAGGGCTGAGGGCGAGGCTGAACCGTTATGGAGTCGAAACTTTTCAATCGTTAATAGGCGTTAGGAACGCACCTTTCCTTTGCTTTTTCCGCGCCGTGCTCCGCCGATGGCACAACGCCTTTTGGGGATGACCCGAGTCATACCGGCTGAAAGAATACCGTATAGGGTGACGCTGTCAAATGGAAAAGTGAGCGTCGAATGAGCGACACAGACCGGCACGACGAACACCGACCGGATTCAACGACGGATTAGCACGGATGGGGAAGAAGGTTAACGGAGATCGGATTGTGCGAATGCCAGGAACTATTTAAAAGTATTACTTGCGATTTAGGCGTATTTTGCCACCTGGTGTCCTCGCGAGCGAAAACACCCGATTCCCTTAGGGCGAAGTTTCGCAGAAAGAAGTATAAAACGCCTGAGATCTCTGCCACCGATCTAATTGGAATCCGGGTCATCACTTACTACCAAGACGATGTTGATAAGGTGGTAAGCCGTCTTCGCTCAGAACTCCAAATCGATGCGAAGAATAGCATCGATAAACGAGCCTCTTTAAATTTGTACGAGTTCGGCTATCGCTCGGTTCACCTCATTGCGACCCTGCGGCGAGCAAGAGCAAATAGCCCTGAATTCAAAACCTTAAAAAATCGGTGGTTTGAAATTCAAATTCGCAGCATTCTTGAGCACTCTTGGGCTGAGATCGAACACGAAATTATATATAAAGCGGGCGTGAAGTATCCCGAGCCACTAAAGCGCCGTTTTGCATCCATAGCCGGGACACTCGAGATGTTAGACGGGGAGTTCTTACGACTTCGGGATGAGTGGGCACAGCTCATTCGTGATTATGCTGAGCGATATTCAGCCGACAAAGATTATACGAAACGATTCGATGCAGCTCGTCTTGCTGGCTTTTTGACCGCCAAATTTCCGGAAGGATTAAGCTGGCTAAAGGCGAAGGCGCAAGGGAGGCCGTTTGCACCTGGGATTGAAGCGGCTTGCGTCGAGGCCTTGAGCGCTGTTGGCGTTAATACGGGCCGGTCGCTAACGCACATATTCGATGGCCGGAAGTTTCGGCGAGCGCTTGGCGATTTTGCTTCCGCAAATGGCGTGGGGCGGGAATAGGTGTCTCATCTTGCTGTCATAGTTCTCGCGGTGTCACTCATGAACCGCGAGGTACTATTGGAACATTTTCCAGAAATGCTGTACGAGCCCACGCTGAAAAGGCTTGTTAAGGGAACATAGTTGCTCTGCTGCAACCCCGTTTGGGCATTGATTACCAATTGATAAACGTGGGGTCGTGGTCACGTGGGGTCAGGTCTAGGCCAGCTCTTCAAATTTTAAGTTCGTCCAAATGATTCCCGCGGCGGAAGCGATTGCCATTGGACGAACGCCATTGTCCCCATTCATGCGCTATCCATCATGATACCACGGTGAGCAGAAGCAAGCCGGAATTTCCGATCCACTGTCTGGGGCGCAGGTGGGATTAGGTCTCAAGGGCGCGTTGCCAAAGACCTGCGCGTCCAAGGTTTGTGGTGCAGTTTTGGCAGGAGGCGATGTGGCCCGCGGCCATGGCGCTGCTGGCTGGGGTGGACAGGTAAGGCGATTTCAGATTTCACATTTCATGTTTCAGAGCAGGGAATGAAGAGGTCGGATTTTGAATTAGATGAAGAAACGGACGGCAAGGCAGGAATGTCTCGGAACTTGCCGGTCTAGAGACCGGCGCTACGGAGGAAGGTCATTTCAGATTTCACATTTCATATTTCGGAGCGGGGAAGAGGCGGAGCAAGGACCGAAGGGATTAAAGGGACAACAGTAATGAGGTGGACCAATGGACGAGGTGGACGAAATGGACGAAGTGGACAAAACCAAGTGGATCGTGGTTATGAGTGCAGGTTCGCTTCGAAATCTGAGAGAAGCTCGACAACGTCGAACGAATCGGCATCTTTCAACAGAGTTTCCATGTGTGCAGCGGTCAGCTCGCGGCTGGGGTCTGCGACAGCAGCCATGAGGTCGTAAATGGTATCGCTGGGCCGCCGGACAAAGAACGGCGGGCCCGCCACTAAGGCGAGATGCCAGAGTTGGCCTTCACAGCGGGGGCACTGGGTTTCGCCGTAGCCGCTTGTGGGTGTCGGCAGGATTGTTCGGCAACCGGGCATTGGCCCATGGCCGGATCGCGTTTCATGCTGTTGTCTTCGGCCTAGAATAAGTGAGACGAAGTGCCGGAGAATTTGGATGAGGAAGCGGACGCCGAGGCAGGAACGGGTCGGCACTTGCCGGTCTGGAGACCGGCGCTACGGGCGGAGGCCGATTGGGGATCGGCCGCAGGGCTGAGTCCGCCTTCGGCTCTGGCGATGGGTTGCTGGCCGGGTGCGATAACGTGGATCACGCACCCGGCCGTGATTCGCCCCCAAAGGGTTCGCGCCTTTGTCCCTAGGGGCTTTGCCAAATCTCTATGCCGTTGACGACGACACCGTAGCCGGGAGCAGCGGGATCTATTCCTACCCAAAACTTACCCTGCGCGTACGGCGGGTAGTAGGGTTGCATTGTCCCAAGGTCCACTATCATGGCGTGATTAAATCCCTGGGGCCCGTAAGGGGTGACGCCAGATACAAAATTGGGCGAACCCCCGTTCGAGACCCAAACATTTTGAAGTACATTCTCCCAGCCGGGGAACTCAACACTGGCAAGATGGATCCGTACCCTGTATGTCGTCGTTGGTATAAGGTTGCTTACGATCAAGGTTGCGAATTCCGGCTGCACACGTTGGTAAACGGCTTCCGGAGCTGGAGCTGTCAGGCCGTTCGTTTCGATGAAGGAGGTCGTGGAATAGTACAGTTGGGAACCCCCTCCATTCAAGAACGGATAGAATCTCCAACCCTCGCTTCCAACGCCATACGTAGCAAGCTTAACCCCTTTTTCGGTGAGAAGCATAAAGTCCACACCTATGCCGTTCCCGTGTTCACCCGTTAACAGGATTTTGCGCGGGTCAGGGCCGTTGGCAAAGAGTTCAATTCCTTCGGCTTGCCACCAGATGCCGCTCGCGAAATTGGGCAACGAATAGACGGCAATCACACTGCCGCCGGTGGTAGCTTTAGTGATGCTCGCAACCGGTGATGCCTCTGAGCCGGAACCTTCATGTGACAGCAACCAAAGATAAGTGCCGTCGCTGGCCATACCAGAGATGTCATGCATATTACCGCCAGGCAGGGGCAGATTGAACGCCGCAGTCGGAGTTACTTGACCATCCCCGGAATTTGGCACCGTCCAGACTTTCCATGTCGCCGGAGCTAAGGGAGGATACTCCGTGGCGAAATAAAAGGTGTTGCCGATGAGGGCGACCCCTTCGATTCCCTTATTGTGGACGGTGCCCAATAAATTGGTTGGAAAGCTCAAGCGACGGACGACGCACGCGCCATCGGCGCACTGCCTGTCGTTAATGTCCAGAGATGTGTTTACATCGCCGGTCGGCAGGGTGACGACGACCAATTCGTTGCTCGAACCATTGTTATTGAATTCCTGTGAGATCACAAAGGTATTGCCGCTGATCCAGTGAATGTCTTCCGGATCCTTGAAGTTCACCAAACCGATCTCACGCCAGGGCGAGTTATCTCTGTGGTACTCGACTAGGCGTGCAGGAACGGTGTTGTCGAGCAATAAATAGGAATTACGGGACGGCCAGTAAGTGACGCCGGACCCCAATGACTGGGGTGTTCCCGAATAATAATTGTCATTGGCGTATTCGATAGGGTAGTCCAACGCGATACTGTTGGCTGCTTGACTTGATACGGGCGAGGCGAGCAGGAGCACTGCCGCGATCTGAGTGATTGGAAGCGAACGAAGATGTGCCACGGATAGTTTTTTCATGTTACTCCATTTGGTTTGTTTGTTGAGTTTTGCATGGCGTTTTCCGTTCTGAATCCAATTGGCGTTGACGATCCGGGCCCGACCCTATCAGCGGAGCATTCGCTGTATATGGGGTAATGCCCCCTTCCGCGCGCGCCTGACCAAGCGCGTGCGGTCAGTCTGGGTCAGGTGTCGTCTAAACAACCTGCGGAAGCAGGATCGAAGGGACAAGTGGACGACGTGGACCAAGGTGGACAGGTGGACGGCAGCCGCGAAAGATTTTCACGAATTGACGCGAAGAGGAATTGGAATGAGACCTTCTCACCGCAATGGCTCGACGCGGCCGTCGCCATAGAGGACGTTTTTTACGCCGTTGGAGCCGCCCACATGGAAATTTTCGTAATCGTACATCAATCGTGCGGAGGTGGCGGTGATCGGGATGCCGCCATTGACGCCGGGTTGTTCTAAAAGCTGATTGTTGGCAGCGTAGTTCCATTCATAGCTGGAGCCTTCGAGCCGGAACCAGTCGAACTGATCTCGAGGGCACTGAAAAACCTTCAGCACGTTGCCCACGTTAGTAGCGAGCAGATCCACGATGCGTGGTTGGACATTGGTGGGATCGATCGGCGTGGTGGGACGTCGCTCGGCGGAGGGCAGGCGGCCCTCGTGTTCGTCGGCATAAATGTAGAGTGCAATGCCGAGTTGCTTGAGGTTGCTGATGCACTTGATGTCGCCGGACTTGCCCTTGGCGCGGCTCAACACAGGCAAGAGAAGCGCCGCTAGAATGCCAATGATGGCAATCACCACGAGCAGTTCGATGAGCGTAAATGCCCTCCATTTGAAACGTTGGCACCAGCGCAACAGGTTCATTGGGTCTGCTGGGCCTGACGTTTTTGTTTTTCGAGACGGGCACGATCGCGATCCACGCGCTGCTCCGGCGTCATGTTCTTGAGACGATCCTGCATGCGTTGCAGCATGCTGGATTCCTGCGCGCCGCCGTTTGCCGCGGCCATTTCTTGCAGACGCTGCTGTCGTTCCGCGGGCGGAAGGGCGTTTAGTTCGTCCACCAACTGCTGTTGTTTCTGCGCCGCCTCGCGTTCGGGTGGTGTCATAGTGGCGAGTCGCGCTTCGAATTCGCGCTCGCGCGTGGCAGCGGCGGCAGCGCGTTCATCAGCCGACAATGGCTTAGTCATCGGAAACGGACCCGCGAGATTTGTCATATTGGTCATTCGGGCGCGCGTAAAGACTTGCGGTAACGGTTGCAGCGTATAGAGCAAATCCCATTTGCGATGGGCCCTTCGGGCGACTTGCGCGACGGCCTCAGTGAAGGGCACTTGTTCCAATCGCAGATTGATGAAGGCATCCGCGCCATCCTCTGCGACCACTTGCGCCTGCGTGAAGCGTGACAACGCCAGCGCGGCGAAGCCCAAATCTTTCCCCTCGATTTGCGCCGAAACGAGATTGTTTCCTGTGCGCGCATTATTGGCGAAGCCACCGGTATTGCCGCGGCGCCACGCCGGCGCGGTGAACAGATTCGTCCATCCGCTCTGGGACGGCGCCATGTCACCGCGCACTGCCTTTTTGAAGGCGACCACCGATTTTCCGGTGGAATACAAAGGATACAACGCGGTCCAGCGGCTGGAGGTTTGCATGGCGACGATGTGCAACACTGCCTCGAGCGGAACCTTTCGTACGTTCAACGTCACCTTGCCCGAGACGTTGTTGTTCACAATAATGCGCTCCCAGGTCTGCCACTGCATTTTGCTGACGACCTTTCGCACATCCATGTTACGCACGTCGAGCGTCACGAGATTACTGCGCGCACGCCATGCCAGCCAGCTACCCCAAAGCAATATTGCTCCCAGCGCCAGCGCGATGCAAAGAAGCCCACGTCTCATGACAAGTCTACTCTAACGACACCTTTGGGTGTGGCAAGGTTGCAGTATTGATGACGAGATACCGGTGCTTCAGCTTTGCGTTGTGCCAAACGGGTCGGATCAGCCATTTTCGCGGCGGTAGACAGCGCGTGCGCCTCGTAGGTGCTGCGGCTAATCATTCGGCACAGGCGCGGTCCGTTGAATTGGATCAGCGCTGAGTCGAGGTTTGGAGGAACAACGCCCCATCAAAAGGTGATGGCAAACGCAATTAAAAAGCTGAGGCGTATGTAGATGGCAAAGGATGAGAACGCTGAGCGGCATAGAATTGGGCGCTTGACCCTGCCTAGTATTTAGACGATTGTCTAATTATCTAAAGTATGGATTCGCTGTTCAAAGCCCTCGATGATCCGACACGCCGCAGTATTCTCGAACTGCTACGGCAGCGCGACCTTACCGCCGGGTTGATTGCCGATCATTTTCAGGTCACGAAACCGACGATTTCGCATCATCTCGATTTACTGAGGCAGGCGGGCCTGGTTCTTGCGGAGAAGCAAGGGCAGTTCATCCTTTATTCACTTAACACCAGTGTCGTAGAGGATTGCATCGTTTGGTTGCATAAACTCAAAGAGAAGGGGAAACAACGTGAAACGGTTAAAAAGCGAGTGGCTTCAAATTCTTATCCTGCTGCTGCCGGTCTGCGCCGGCGCGCTGCTTTGGGATAACCTCCCCCAGCGTATGCCAATCCATTGGAACGCCCGCGGCGAGATCGATGGCTATGCCGGGAAAACGTTTGCCACGTTTTTTATTCCGACAGTCAATATTTTCATGGTCGCCTTGATCTATTGCCTGGCCGCGATCGATCCAAAAGTTAGAGGGGCGCAACCGGATGTGCGAAACAGCCAGCGAAAAGTCTTCGGCATCGTGCGCCTGGTGCTTTCCGGTTTCATGGGGATCGTTGGGCTGGCCGTTCTCGGGATCGGCGCAGGTCTAGCGCTCGATATGTCACGCATCATAGGTGTGGGCATGGCGCTGCTGATTGGCGTGCTTGGCAACTTCATGGGCAAGATTCGGCCGAACTATTTCACCGGAATCCGCACGCCATGGACGCTCGAATCTCCACACGTTTGGATCAGAACGCACCGTTTCGGCGGCCGCCTGATGATCGCTGTCGCGGTACTTCTGCTGATTGCGTGTTTCACTCTTAAAGGAGTTGCTTGGGTTTCCGTGATGGTTTCACTCATCCTCGTCATGGCATTCGTGCCGATGATCTACTCATTCATTATTTATAAAAAGGAACGCCTCGAAGCGTGTGTAGATGGTGGGCGATGAGGGACTCGAACCCCCGACCTACTGCGTGTAAAGCAGATGCGCTAGCCACTGCGCCAATCGCCCAACCAATGGCCTTACTGTAGGCGAAAGTGCGGCCAAGGCAAGTGGTTCAGCGTGCGCACCCTTGACCATCCCGGCATCAGTTCCCTATATGTATCCTTAGAGATGAGAAGATTCGGTTGGCTGGCGGTGGTGTGGCTTGCGAGCGGCGTCACGGTCCCGGCGCTTGCCTTGCCGGAATTGCGCAATGGCATCGCGGCGGTGGTGAACGATTCGGTGATCACCATGCAGGATGTAGAGGAGCATGTGGCGGTGCCGTTGGAAGCGTTGCGCCGAACGCACGCGAACAACGCCGCTCAGTTCAATCAGAAGCGCATCGAAACGATGACGAGCGGCCTTGAGGATCTAGTCGTGCGGCAATTGATTCTGGATGATTTCAAGGCCGCGGCGATTCCTGTTCCCGATGCGGTGGTCGAAGACGAGGTCCAGGAGCGTGTTCGCAAGCGGTTTGGCGACCGTGTGACGCTGACAAAAACCTTGCAGGCGCAAGGGGTTACTTTCGAGACATTTCGGCAACGCGTGTACGATGACATGGTGCTGCAATACATGCGGCAGAAGAATGTGGGGCAGGCGGTGGTGATTTCACCAAAGAAGATCGAAACCTACTATACAAACAATCTCGCGAAGTTCCGGATGGAGGACCAAGTGAAGTTGCGCATGATTGTGCTGAATGCGGCGGC
>DATENK010000348.1:0-5224 GCA_035275085.1 Verrucomicrobiia bacterium
TGGCATATTGCAGGTAATAGCCTTCCGACGCGATCTCACTCGGATTGTGCTCGGCTTTATAGCCACGCACACGGATCGGAATCGAATCATAGATCTTGAATGGCTGCGAATAGACAGGCGACGTGGCAGTGGGCTCTGACCCATTTGTGGTGTAACGCAGTACCGCCCCCGGCGTCGCACAGGTTACGCGGACAGTGCTGCCATAAGGCACGGGACCGGAAGCAGGCTCTAGCACCGGTGTCGCGACGGGCACTAACGCGTACCAGGCCTCGCGCAAGTCGCTGCCCAAATAACCCGGCGCAAAGGCGCGTGTGCGCATGAGGGTGTTGCCGTTAATGCGAAATGGGCCCGTGTATTTCGGCGATGTGCGGGTTGGCCACAGACCATTAGTGGTGTAACGAATGACTGCACCGGGGGTTGTGCAGAAAAGGCTGACGAGAGTGCGATTCGTAATGGGCGAGTAATCAGGCATGAAGGTTGGTGCCTCCGTTTTCGCCAGTTCGTAGGATGCGCCATTCAAATCGCTGTCTTGGAAGCCGGCTCGGTACGCGCGAGCGTTTATCATTTGATTGCTCGTTATAACCAAGGGCGCACCGTAAATCGGAGATGAGAGCGTGGGCCGAGTTCCATCCCGGGTGTAACGAATGACCGCCGCTGGCGTCGTGGAAGTGAGCGTTACCAGCGTCGGATTTGTGACGGCGCCCGGAGGAGGAGTGAAGACAGGATATGCCACTTTCAGTGCGGTATAAGAAGCCGTGATGACGTCGCTGGGCAAAAGATCTTCTCGAATTGCTTGCGCTTTCACCGTGGCGCCCACCTGAATGGGAAACTGATGACCGGCCGCGACTTCAAGGTCGCCGGGCTGCGGATCAACCCCATTGGTCGTGTAACGGATTCGCGCGCCTGGATTTAACAGACTAAAAGTTCCAACGGACGTAGGTGCTACACCGGTTGGCGGATAAATAATTGGCGGGCGTGCTTTGCCGGAATCTTCGATACGATAAAGAACACTGCCGTAGTAATCCCCCTGATAAGAGAGCATGTACAGCCGCCCGGAATCGTCCTGGCCAAACTTGTCCGCCCATGTGGTCGGCACTTCCGAAAAATTTTGGCGTACCCAATTCGTTCCATCGCGGGCCAAGCCCGCCAGGGAGGGGAAATCATGTCCGCCAAGAATATAAATGCCATCCATCCGTGAGGGTTGCGGACCTCGAGAAACTATGCCTCCAACCGATCTCTCAGAGCCTGCCGTCATCAGGATCGGCGGCATACTGCCCAGCGTCGGCGCGTAAGAAGGGGCATCCCAACCAGGCCAACCATAGTTCACTCCACCGCCCTTTCCCGAGGCAGCGTAATTGATTTCGCTGTTTGAGACTAGTTTATCAACCATGAAGAAATCCCCAGTAAGCCGGTCGAAGCTGAAACTCCACGGGATCATAAGACCCCAGCACCAGATTTCATTTCGGTAGGTTGAATGACCCGCGAAAGGATTGCCGGGAGGAATCACGTAGCCACTGTTAGTCGACTCAGTATCGATCCGAAGAATTTTACCGCCGATGTTATCAAGCGCTTGTGCGCTATAGCTTTCCGGCTCGCCGAACCCGATGTACAAGTAGCCATCAGGTCCGAAGTCCATGTACCCACCATGGAGATAGGGATAAAAAGGCAGATTCACCCTCATCAGCACCTCTTCGCTGTTCACGTCAGCTATGGCAGAGGCGGCAGGCACATGGAACCGCGAGAGCACGAGCGACTGGTAGTTGCGCGCATAGAGCACGTAAAGGTATTGCTTCTGTGCGAAATTTGGCGGGAACGCCAAGCCGGGTACGCCATATGAATATTCCAGATTTTCGAGCTTGCTGGAGATGTCCAAAAATGGCTCGGTCTGCAACTGCCCATCAGCGATTACTTTTATCTGGCCGTAACGGAGGGCAATGAACAAACGATCGCTTCCATCCCGAGCGCGGGTAATACAAACGGCTTCGCTGTGTGTCTCCGCCAGCTGCGTCAATTTTAAATGCGGCCAATCAACAGGCGCCGCCCCGCAGGTCATCGCGATGCACAGCCCCACAATGATTCGCTTGATCATCCTAATTGGGTATCGGCTGGTTCCAGCCGGTTGCTAACGGCCTTTTTCCGAACAAGCCTCTCACCGGTGCGCTCCTCATTGACGGCTGTGGGCAAGCTGATAGTTTGCCCCGGGTCGTATGCTGAAACGGACGCCGCTGTATGATGCGCATGTAAAGCTGGGAGGCCGGATCGTCGAATTCGGCGGTTGGGAAATGCCGGTGCAGTACTCGAGCATCGTGGATGAGCATCATGCCGTCCGGCGGGCGGCGGGCGTGTTTGACATTTCGCACATGGGGGAAGTCAGCGTAAAGGGCAGCGGCGCGGCGGATTTCCTGAATTTCGTGCTGACGAATGACGTCCGCAAACTCGAAGCCGGCCATGGGCAGTATTCGATCATGTGCAACGAACGCGGCGGGACCATTGATGATCTCTACGTCTACAGGCTGAGAGAACAGGACTACCTGCTCATCATCAATGCCTCGCGGATCGATGCGGATGTCGATTGGCTGCGGAAGAAAGCGGCCGGGCGCAATTTGAAGTTGGACAATGTTTCCGATGCCATGGGGGCGATTGCCGTGCAGGGGCCGCGCGCAGTGGAATTTGTGCCAGTTTGTTTTCCCGGCGTCGACAAGCTGAAGAAAAACCAGGTTTCGACGCTTGATCACGAAGGAAGAACCATCCACGTCGCGCGCACCGGTTACACGGGGGAGGATGGCTTCGAGATCGTTGCGCCCGCGGACCTAATCGAAAAGATTTGGACGGCTGTGCTCGCCGCCGGGCATGCCTATTGCGCGCAACCGGCCGGCCTGGGCGCACGCGATACACTGCGAACCGAGGTCTGTTATCCGCTGTACGGGCATGAGTTGGACGAGAATACTTCGCCAATCGAGGCAGGAGTTGGATTTTTTGTTGCGCTCGACAAAGGTGATTTCCTTGGGCGCAATGTGTTGGCTGAACAGAGAGCCAATGGCGTGAAAAAGAAATGCATCGCTTTCAAAATGGCGGACAAATCCGCGCCGCCGCGTCCGCATTATCCGATCTGGAGCACCGGGCCAAAGGCGTTGAAAGTCGGGGAGGTTGTCAGCGGCACGCAGAGTCCGTCGCTTGGCATCGGCATCGGTTTGGGTTATGTGCCCCCAGAATTCGCGGTACCGGGAATGAACATCGACATCGAGATACGGGGAAAGCTTTCACCGGCCCAAATCGTCAAAAAGCCAATTTACCAAAAACAAAAAGTATGAGCTCAAAGGTCCCAGCGGATTTGAAGTACGCAAAGTCGCACGAATGGGTGCGTGTGGCGGGAGACGTAGCGACGGTCGGCATCACCGATCACGCGCAGCATGAGTTGACGGATGTGGTCTTTGTCGAGCTGCCGGAGGTCGGGCGAAAGATGAAAGCGGGAGAGTCGTGTGCGGTCGTAGAATCGGTCAAGACCGCGAGCGATATTTACGCGCCGGTCTCCGGAGAAGTCACCGCGGTGAACAAGGCGGTGGTGGATGAACCGGCGCTCGTAAATAGCGACCCTTACGGCAAGGGCTGGTTTTTCCAGGTGCGGCTGGCACAGCGCGAGGAGATGAATAAACTCCTCAGCGCTGCGGATTACACAAGCCAGATCGGCGGATAACTACTGATCGTAGTGTCCGCTGGGTGTTCCGGGACCGCGGGCGGCTTCCGGCCCGGCATTCACGGGGCCAAAATAGTTTGTGTTCACGCCGCGATTCGCACCCTCGATCAGAGTATCAGATCCGCGATAAGAGTCAGTGTCTCCAGTTGCCGAACCTCGGGCGTCCCGGTCAGTGCGGGTGGTGCTACAACCGCAAAAGGCCACCGCCGCGCATACGAATAATGTATATTTTATCCAACGCATAGTGAACCAACGTCGACTTACTGCGGGAACAAACAATAAGGTGCTTCGCCCAGTTCCGCGGGCGGCAAGACCCCTCTCCCACGCAGGAGAGGGGTCCGGAGGGTAACAACCGATCAGTAACAGAAACGATGGTGATGGCGAGCATATCCGTAACGGACGTATCCGTACGGGTAAGCACGTGGATAAGCAGGCGCGTAATAAACGGGTGCCGGTGTAACGTACACGGGCGCGGGCGCAACGACGACTGCCGGCGGGCAGACCGTCGGCGGGGCGAGGACGGGCGCCGGCGCGGCGACGACGCCCCGTGGAACGGGCAGGGGAATTCCAATGTTAATACCGAACGATATGCCGGCACGCGCGGTGGTGGCGCTTGCGGCAGCGAGGGCGACTGTGATTGCACTGAGCAAAACTATCTTTTTCATAGTTATCCATTCGACGGGTAATTCATGGGACTCTTCATCGGGGACGTTTGGTCGGAATGGCCTGTAGATGAGCGACTTACACGGTGCCGGCCGGCCAATGAATAAAATAGTTCGGGGCCCGTCTAGCGGCATTTTTCCGGTTGCTTTGGAGCGCGCAAATCTTCCAGAGTTGGCGCATGAAAGCATTTTGGTCGGTCGGAGTGATATTATATTTAATTTATATCCCGCAAGGGCGTTCGCACGATGTGGCCCAGGAAATGGCGGCCGCCGCGAACAAATTTTTGGCGGCGCTCGGCGGGGAAGAAAAGGCAAAAGCGACCTTCGAGTTCAAAGACGGTGAGCGGCTGAACTGGCATTTCATTCCGAAGGACCGCAAGGGGCTGCCGTTCAAAGAGATGAACTCTGAGCAGCAACAACTGGCGCATGCGCTGATCCGCTCGGCGCTGAGCCAGCACGGCTACGCGAAAGCGACAAACATCATGTCGCTGGAATTGGTGCTGCAGGAAATGGAAGGACCGAGCCGGCGTTTTCCGCGCGATCCGGGCCTCTATTATATTTCCATGTTTGGAAAACCAGGACCCGCGGGTGTGTGGGGCTGGCGTTTGGAAGGGCATCACGTTGCAGTCAATATGACGGTGGTTGATGGAAAGCTCGTAGCCGAAACGCCCTCGTTTTTTGGGGCAAACCCCGCCGAGGTGAAGCAGGGTCCGCGCAAAGGCGTGCGCGTCCTTGCCGAAGAGGAAGACACCGCGCGCGCGTTCGTTAAATCGCTGCCCTCGGATTTGAGAAAAGCTGCGGTGTTCTCCGATACGGCGCCGAAGGAAATCATAACCGAGGCGAAGGTCCGCGTGCAGCCGTTGGAAAC
>DATENK010000349.1:0-6053 GCA_035275085.1 Verrucomicrobiia bacterium
GTACCGGGCGCTGGTTCGCTTGCGAGCATACGAATGCGGTGCCCGATCTGATCTGCCTCGGCAAAGCGATGACCGGCGGCTTCCCAATGTCGGCGTGCGTCGGTAAAGCTGAAGTGATGGATGCGTGGCCCCTGTCGTCAGGAGAAGCGATGCATACGAGCACGTTTCTGGGACATCCCGTGGGTTGCGCAATGGCGCTGGCGCAGATCAGCGAAATCCGGAAACGTAAGTTGCCGGAGCGCAGCGCACATTTGGGCGCGAAGTTACTGGAGCGGCTGCGCTCGGTTGGTTCTGCGCGCGGGATCGGTTTGATGGCAGGACTCGAACTTGAGAGCGGCGAGCACGCATTGAGCGTCATACAGACAATGCTTAAGCAGGGGCACATCCTTCTGCCCGAAGGCGAACGCGGGAACGTGATCGCCTTCACTCCGCCGCTCACCATCAGTTGGGCGCAACTCAACAGCGCTGTGGAGGCATTGCATGCGGCTCTCTGAGATGCGGCAGATTTTGGACGAGCGCGGCATCAAGCTGACGAAATCCCTTGGCCAGAACTTCTTGCATGACACCAATCAGTTGCGGCGCATTGTCGAACTGGCTGAACTTTCGAAGGCCGACCGCGTCCTGGAGATTGGGCCGGGACTTGGGCCGCTTACCGAGTTGCTGGTCGAGCGTGCAGGTGAAGTACTGGCGATCGAGAAGGACAAGCGGCTGTGCGAAGTCCTGCGAAATCGATTTCCCCAGTTGCAATTGCTGCATGATGATGCACTCGAATATTTGCAGAGGAGTTCGACAGACTGGGAGGAGTGGAAACTCGTCGCGAACCTGCCCTATTCCGTTGCCTCACCGATTATCGTCGAACTTTGCGCAACCGCGCCGGCGATGATGGTTGTCACATTGCAACTCGAGGTGGTGCGGCGCCTGGTGGCCAAAGCGGGGAGCCCGGATTACGGATTGCTGACTTTGCTGGTGCAACTTCACTATCAACCGCGCGAACATTTCAAAATTTCGCCGACCTGCTTTTTCCCGCCGCCGGATGTGGACTCCGCATGCATCAAACTGGTGCGACGAAGTTCGGCTTTGTTATCGCAACAGGCCCAGGCAATGTTCCGAAAACTTGTGAAGCGCGGATTCTCGCAGCGGCGCAAGATGATGCTCAAGTTGCTCAAGCAGGATTGGGCGGCGGAAAAATTGCATGTGGCGTTCGCGAAGACGGGTCTGCCGGAGACGATTCGCGCCGAACAAGTGGAGTTGCTCACCTTCGTGAAATTGGCGGAAATATTGCATCAGCCATGAACGATGAAGTTTTTGATGTGGTGAACGAGCGTGACGAGATCGTTGGGCGCAACACGCGGGCGGAGGTGCATCGGCTGGGTTTGCAGCATCGCGCTGTGCATGTGCTGGTGTTCAATGCGAAGGGCGAAATCTTTCTGCAGAAGCGTTCGATGGAGAAAGATTGCTTTCCGGGCGCGTGGGATTCATCGGCGGCCGGACATCTGGATTGCGGTGAGGAATATGACGCGTGCGCGGTACGCGAGCTTCAGGAGGAATTGGGGTTCACGCCGTCCGAGCCGCTCCGAAGGCTTTTCAAACTGCCCGCCACACCAACGACCGGCATGGAACACGTCTGGGTATATCGCTGCGACGCGGAAGGGCCGTTCAAGCTGCATCCGGAAGAGATCGAGACTGGGGATTGGTTTACGCCTGAGTATCTCACGAGATGGATTAATGAACGTCCGCAGGATTTTGCGAGCGCGCTGATTGTAATTTGGTGGAAATATTTGGAGCAATAACCCTGCTGAATACCCTTGTGGTGATGACAGCCAAGCGGCCTTAGGGTACGGACGATAATCATGAGTTACCGTGGCCGGTGGCAGATCGCGTGTTCATAGGCGGTCGATGGGTTCATGGAGTGTCGCCGGATGGTCGATAAGCAAGAGAGAAGATGCCGCATGCCGAAATAAGCGAAGTTATCCCCGCTGCCAGCAATGCTGTGTTCGACTTGCTTCACGACTACGCCCGGCGGCTGGAGTGGGACACGCTTTTGCAGGCGGCTTATCTGGAGGATGGCGCGAAAGTCGCCGCCAAAGGAGTTACCTCCGTCTGCGTGGGTCGGAAGTCCCTGGGCGGCATTGCAATGAAGACTGTCTATGTGACGTTTGAGCGCCCGAAGGTTGCAGCAGTGAAGATGGTGCATGCGCCCATGTTTTTTGAATCGTGGGCGGCATCCATCCGGCATGAAGACATTTCGGCCTGTGAATCGCGCCTCACCTATAAATTTCAGTTTACGGCGCGGCCGCGTTTCTTGCGGTTTTTAACGGAACCGCTGATGAAGCAGATATTCGTGTTGGAGACCAGAAGGCGCTTGCGGGCACTCAGGGCGTTCTTTATGGAGAGGGCCATAACTCAGCTTTTGCTGAAGACAAAATGATGGAACGGCCCTTGACGCAATGTTAGCGTCGCGTCGTGCAAGCGACTGGCAAGCGGCCTTGGTTGAGGAAGTTAATCCATCGGCTTGTGCTGATAATTTTCTGCACGGTCATGATGTTTGAATCGGGGTGCCAGACTTTTCGCACTTCGCAGTCGGACATCAACAAAGCCGAGGATGAAGAAGTGGGAGCGGTGGTGGAGATTGCGGGTACGCTGACATACTGGGTTATGCAATGTATTCCCCGGTGTTGGTGAAGCGGAACACCAGAGCCCTCGTATGGGTCTGGATGATTGCAGCGCTGATGGCGGGTGCCGTGGCTTCGTTCGGGCAAGCAGCAGTGATCGCGAAATTAGGGTGCGCGAATTGTCATTCCGATTTGCCGTTTAAGAGCGAGTTGCGGGGACTGACTCCTGATCTCAGCAGCGCTGGCTTGCGGTACGATTCGGGATGGTTGTTTGAGTTTCTCAGGAAGCCCGTGCGTGTAAAGCGGCATCTCGGCATGGCCCGCATGCCGGATTTTCATTTGAGTGACAGCGAGGCGGTGGCGTTGATTGCGTTTTTGGAAACACAAAAGGTTGCGTCGGAGAGCCAGCGCGAGATACCAGATGCAATTCGAAAGGGAATCGCCGAGGTAACGCCGGTTACAGCGGCGGAATTTCACAGGACGATTACAAATGGATTGATTTGCCTGAGTTGCCACACGTTTGATGGGAAAGGAGGCAACCAGGGAATCGAACTGGGCAGTGTCAGTTATCGGTTGCGGCGTGAATGGGTAAAAGAATACCTGGTGGCACCGTCGCGTTTTGGCGTGGCGCATGGCACGATGCCGGCGCAGTTTTTTGATCCGACCAACCAATTTCGAGAATTGGTTCCGAATGCGGCACAGAGGATCCAAACCATTGCGGGCTATCTCTTTTCCTTGAATGCGGAGAAACGCAAGGCGCTGCAGGTGAACTATGAAGCAGCAAAAGGAACGTATCCGAATGCGGACGCGGAGCTTGGCCGTAAAATTTTTGTGTCCCAAAACTGTGCGGGATGTCATCGGCATCACAGCATTCAGCCTCGCGAGCAGGCGGCGCCAGAGTTAACAAAAGAGGCTGCGCGGGTCAGGAAGGGTTGGTTAGAGACCTTCTTGATACGTCCGTATGCGATTCGGCCATTCGGTTATCAACCGGGGGACGGCAGTCGCATGCCGGACTTTGGGTTATCGACGGAGGAGATCGGACAGATCGTGTCCGCTTTGGGCGTGCAACAGCGCGCGGATGCAAAGCCGGCGTCGATGTCGGCCTTCGCGAAGCGGAAGGCGAAATCATTACTTACCGAAAAGCTTTCGTGTTTTGGCTGTCATCGATTTGGCGAAGCGGGCGGGCGCATTGGGCCTGACCTCGCTTATGTACGCGAGCGCCTGCAACCTGAGTATGTTCGCAATATGGTCCGCAACCCCCGGGAAACAAATCCGCACACGATCATGCCGCAAGTTCCAATGCCTGAAGAGACATTGAAGCTGATCGCGAATCTTCTGCTGCACTCTGACGAGAAGCCGATGGAGAGTAGATATCTTTCATTGACGGACAACGCGTTGCTGTCTGGCACGAATAATTACGCAAAATATTGCGCGGGATGCCATGGTGAGGATGGCCGCGGAAATGGCTTCAACGCGGCGTTTCTGCCACAGAAGCGGACAGCGCACGCCAACGCAGCCGACATGTCGCGGCGTCCCGATGATACGCTGTTTGATGCCATTCATTCCGGCGGTTACATTGTAAATAGAAGCCGCCTGATGCCGCCTTGGGGCGAAAGCTTTTCGGCAAAGGAGATTCGCGATTTGGTTGCGCATATCCGAACGCTATGTCGCTGCGAGGGACCAGGCTGGTCAAGGGACAACGCGAAATGAAGAAGGCTTTCCTATTATTTGGCTTGGCTGCGGTCGCCTTTTGCATAGCCGCCGCCTGGCTCTTGGTCTTTGCCAGAAAAAAGCCTCAACCTGCGGCGGCAATTCTGCGGCAGGCCCCGCGGTTGGAAGACTTTGTTGGCGCCGAAACATGCGGGAAGTGCCATGCGCAACAATATGATTTGTGGCGCGGGTCGACGCATGGAAGGGCGGGAGGCAAGCCAGGGCAAGTGGACATGATTGCGCGGTTTGATGGGCAGCCGTTGCGGTTTAAGGATGCAGTCGTGACGCCGACCCGGAACGCACAAGGCGACTATGTTTTCATCGTCCAGTTTGAAGGCGGCCCACAGTTCGAAATCAAAGTGGATGCGATCGTGGGTGGCGGGCACATGCACGGCGGAGGGACGCAGAGTTTTTTCAACGAGTTTCCGGATGGCACGCTCCGATTTCTCCCGTTTGATTTCGGGCGACGACAAAACACGTGGTTTACACAATCCCGCAAGGACAAGACGTGGGTCCCAATCACATCGGAGCTTTCGCTAAAGAGCGATGCATTGAATTGGCCACCGAATCGTGTAATGGGGACATCCGCGGAGTTTTCCAACTGCCAGAATTGTCACGGCAGCCAGATCATGCTCACGTATGACCTGCCGCAGCACAGGCACGAAACCAAATTCCAAACGTTGCAGATCAATTGCGAGTCGTGCCACGGCCCCGGACGGCGGCACGTTGAGATCGTGAGCAAGCCGGGATTCGACAAGCTGGCGGACATAGGGATGGAACCGTTGGCCGCGTTGTCTAAGGACGCTTCGCTGATGGTTTGCTTCCAGTGTCACGCGACGAAAGACGTTATTCGCGACGCCGCATATCTGCCGGGCGAACCACTGGAAGATTATTTCTCGATCAAAGTGCCGCTCTTCGCTGATAACCCTTACCTCGCAGACGGTCGTATTCGCTCGTTCGGCTATCAGGGAAACCATCTTTACAGCGATTGCTACGTAAATGGCTCCATGACATGCGTCGATTGCCATGATCCACATTCCATGCAGTACCGGGACGTTTTCCAGCGGCCGCTAACGGGGAAGTTCGATAACGGCCAATGCACTGGATGCCACGCGAGCAAAGCAAACGTCGCCGAATCGCATACGCACCACCTGCCCAACTCGCCCGGGTCGCTTTGTACTTCGTGTCACATGCCGTTTCTGCAATCTCATGGTGTTGGATTGCACATCTCATATGCGAGGTCAGACCATACGATCCCGATTCCGCGGCCGGCGTTTGACCATTCGCTCGGCATTGAGAACGCCTGCCAGAAATGTCACGCCGATAAAGATCTGGCCTGGCAGGAAACGAAGGTTCGGGAGTGGTATGGGAGCATCAAGCCACACAATGCATTAATTGCCAGCGTCATAGAGGCCGCTAAAAATCCTGCGGCACCGAAAGAGCAATTGCTCTCGCCAGAATCGGGACACCCCGTCGCGCAAATGGCCGGCCTGGCGGAGTTCGTGCGGACTTCGGTAAAGCCAAACACACCGTTGCAAGCCAGTGATAAGGTACACGCATTTTCGCGCTCCCCCGATTCGGATCTGCAGGCGCTGGCGTTGATGGCAATGCATGTGAGTGGGGAAATCACCGTCGACAGTATCAACGCAAGCGGCGCGGTGAAAAACCGGTGGGCGATCCTTGCCGATCAACTCGCGAATACGTTTGCTGCGCGTGACGATCTGACCAATG
>DATENK010000350.1:0-5241 GCA_035275085.1 Verrucomicrobiia bacterium
GGCGATAAGATTCTCGCGATGGCAATCGACTGCGTTCAGGAGATAGGCTAGCGCGGCCAGCGCGCCGATTCGTTGGAAAAAGCTGCTGACCGCAGCTTTGTTTTGACACGGCGTTGGAAGGATATCCTGCATCCAGCAGTAGGTTTTACGCCGGAGCACGCGCGGCGCCTTTAGTTCATGCTCAAAGGAGTGGGCATTCATCCATTCGAGCATGCGAGTCCACTCCCATTCCCCAGTTCCGGTTCTAGGCTTGTAAATAACGGAATGGTCGCCGAAGCGGAGACGCACGACACTGCGTCCGCCAGCGTGTGGTTCGGACAAACCCGGCCGAATATCCGTTATCGAGCTTGGTTGCGTTCCATCGAAGAAGGTCCGCGAAATAAGGGCGCGGTCTGAGGCCGCTCTTTCAAACACTTCTAACATATGCCTCTGCCATTGCGCTATCATCAGGCTCCAGAGCTCTCCCAGGACCGGGAACCGCTGAAGTAACCTGACTGGTTGTAGGTCTGGTGGCACACCTGTCACAATCCCGGGCCTTCCGGTTGAAGTGAAGGTGATTGGGTTAAGCGCCTGCCGGGCGAGCTGATAGCTTCTGCGGTCCAGATCGAAGCATGGCCGGGTGATGCGGATAAGCTCTGTTCGCAAATGGATCCGAAGGCTTTGCTTCGTTTTTTCGCTAAAGGTCAATGACGACAATCGACGCCTGGACCTGCTGAGGCTCTCGACTCCGTAACGAGCGCCGAGGTCGCAAAGGGTCGCCAGCTCCGAGTTGCTCACGGGACGAACTTCCATCTGGGCGAGTTCGTCCAGCATTCGCCTGAGGCGGCTTGCCGACCTAGCGGTCCTTGTTACTTTCGACGCGCCACGCGCCCCTAGTTCAGACTTCGAAGCAGGAACTTTTGCCGGTGCGCTTCGCATTCCGGAAGAAGACGGTCATCGCCGATGAGGCGAATAATGTTAATGAGCGAATCAATTCGCCCAGTTCTTCCACCGGGGAAACGCCAGCAAGGAAGTTCCCAGCCTCGCCCGACTTTTGCCATGTAACCCTGGGGGTCGGTTTCTAGTGCGCTCTGGATTACTTCGGAAATGATATAACTACCCACCGGTCCCAGGATCAGGCCGGCGCCTTTTAGTTCTGCTTCCTTAAGGATGTAGTAAAACAACGGCGTCTTATTCTCCAGGCCCGCGCGCCTGAGCGCTGTGCCGGAAGAATCGCACGTATCTTCGCCAAGTTGTGCCGCGGTGAGTTGGTCGGCGGCCTGGATCGCCTCTCGCGAAACCAAGGCCGCCGCAACTTCCTGACCTGAGGGTAACTCGGCGCGTGCCCCGCGCAGCAGTGTTCGGACAGGTAAGTCCGCCGGATTAACTGTCTCCTTCTCGCTAGCCAGGCGTATTGTGGCTGGAGCCAGTCCATGCATGGCTTGTGCGATTGAGGTATCTATAAAGGAACTCGACGCCTGGGGACCGGAAGTAGGCAATCCATCAAAGAACGTTCCCCATTCTACAAGGTAATCATCTGGGATCGGCGCCGCCATTTGCCCGAACCGCATCAGGTCCTCGATAACGACACGTTTCTTTCGACAGTTCAGTCGATAAGCATTGCGCACCATGCTGTGACCAAAGCGAAACGCGGCTAATGAGAACTCAATCGGGATCGCGAACTGTGCTCCCGGCTGAAGCGGTCTTCTACTTTGCCGATGGTGCCACGCGGTTGGGTGCAGAATCCGCGGCAGGTAGTCGTGCCGTACGATCCACTGGTAATGCCAGCAAACCAACGTGCGCGCCTGCTCGAACAAGCTGATCGCGTTTCCAGCGGAGGCTGCCTGTTGTAACTCGGGATTGGTTTCGAGCTGCGCGATGGCTTCGTTATGGAACTTAAGGAAGATAACGTGCAGTTGTCGCAGAAGCAGGTTGTCGAGGTTACGACTATCTGCGAGGTCACCGATCAAAACCCGCCCGTGTTGGACTGGAAGATCCCGCCGGTATCCCCCCGGAGTAGTGGAACCGATCTTGAACCGTTCCGCGCCCGGTTCCCCCTCGTAGAGATAAGGCGATTTGTCCGGCCCAGCTCCATACACATGGTCCAGGTCTAACATCGGCGTCCGAAAGTTTGGGGTTTTCTCCGGCTCGAGGTACGGCCCTACCAGCGGTGTTGAGTCGTGACTCAAATCGTGCCCGAGAAACTGTCCAAAATAGGTGTAACCGATCCGAGGCGTTAGCGTGCCTTCTCTTTCCACGCCATAACGCATGGCTCTGCCGAGCGCGATCAGGCCCGACTCATCACCGCCGTTATCTCGATGGGAAGGCTTATCGAACAGCCTCGAGTAACAGCCTTTCGGTTCGGCCGAAGCAACCCGCGCGTGACTGCACCCGGCCGTGGAAGGACTCATCTGGGACGGACCGATCGCACTCATGGTGAAGCGTCGCTTTCAATATGAGCGTCCGTCTTTTCGAAGCAAACCCCAAACGCACGGACCTTTCGGGCACCGTCCTTCAGCGTGCTGAAACGGAACTCTTTGGCGCCGCAGGTTTCTTCTTTGTCTTAATCCACATGTTTACGTTCTGCTCCAGAACGTCGAGAGGCACGGCACCGGACAAAAGAACGGCATCGTGAAACTCGCGGATATCAAAGCCATCACCGATCTCCTGCCGGGCGCGTTCGCGCAGTTCCTTAAGCTTGAGCTCGCCGATCTTATAAGCGAGCGCCTGGCCCGGCATGGAAATGTAACGATCGATCTCGTTGACGATGTCGTTTTCAGCCTTAGGCGCATTCTCCATGAAATAATTGATGGCCCGCTGGCGATCCCATTTCATTTGGTGCATGCCGGTGTCGACGACCAGCCGCACGGCGCGCCACATTTCGTAGGTGAGCTGGCCGAATTTGGAATAAGGATCGTCGTATAATCCCATCTCCTGGCCGAGCGATTCGGCGTACAGACCCCATCCTTCGACAAACGCGGTGAATCCGCCGTAGCGACGAAACTTCGGCACATCGCCAAGCTCCTGGGCCAGGGCGATCTGGAGATGATGCCCCGGAACGGCTTCGTGCAAAGAGAGCGCCATCATCTCCCACTTCGGCCGAGTCTCCGGCTTGTAGAGGTTGACGAAATAGAGGCCGGCTCGCGAACCGTCCGCGGCGGGTTGGTTATAGTAGGCCGTTGTGGTATCCGGCGCGATCTTGTCCGGAATGGGCGTCACACCATAAGGAGTTCTCGGCAATGTTTTGAAGACCTTCACCAGGTTCGGATCGATCCGCTTGGCCAGGGAGCGGTAAGCTTCGAGCAGTTCTTCCGGCGTTTTGTAAAAGAACTGGGGATCAGTCCGGAGCTTGGTGAAGAACTCCGGGAGCGTTCCCTGGAAGCCGACCTGGCCCATGATCGCCTGCATCTCGCTCTTGATGCGGGCCACTTCACTCAACCCTTTTTCATGGATTTGCTGCGGCGTCAGTTCGGTCGTCGTGTGCCGTTTCGTCAGGTAGGCGTAATACTCGCCGCCCTGCGGCATTTGCCAGACCCCGACCTGGTCGAAAGCGGCGGGCAAATATTCATCGACGAAATACTTCCGGAGTTTCTGGAAGGATGGCAGAACGGCGGAGCTGATCGCCTCCTGGGCGGCTTTGGCGAGGCGGTCGCGATCGACGGCCGGAATCGCGTCCGGGAACTTCTTGAACGGTTTATAGAACGGGCTCTCCTCGGGCTGATTGACGAGCTGTTTGTCGATCTGCGCCGGGACGCGTTCCAGAACGATCTTCGGCCAGATCACGTGGGCCGAGGCGCCCTCGCGCATGAGCGCGATGTTTTGGTCCGTCAGCGTGGCGAAGGAACGCAAACGCGCAATCCAGTCCTCGAAGTCTTTGACGGTCTCGAAGCGGAGGCGGTCGCCGAGTTCGTCCGAGGTCTGAAGGCCGCCGCGCTGGTTGATCGGGAGCAGGTAACTCCGGAATTTGAAGCCCTCGATGTCGGTCTCGAGGTCTTTCTTAAAGAGGTCGTAGTTGAGTTGATCCGCCGGCGAAAGGCGGGCGCGATCGAATTTTTTCAGGCGGGCCAGCGCTTCGATCGTGTGCTGCTCGCGTTTTCGGATCGCCTCGAGACTTTGATCTGCCCAGCGATCGTTCCAGCGCCGGTCGCCCAGGGAAGAGGCCCAGCCCGGGTTTTGTTCCATCTCGTAATTCCATTCCGCTTCGAAAAATTCGTGGAGCGCTTTTCCAGCGTCCTTGTTTTCGGCGAAAACTCGGGTCGCGAGGGATGCCAACAAACTGATGAGAGCGAGTCGCAGCGAGAGACTAAGTAAGCGCATGGGATTTATGCAATGGGTTGCAAGCCGGGGCGGCGACGCCATTGTCTAGAGTCGCGCAAAAAGAACAACGCCGAACTTGCCAATCCATGAAACTACATCGCGGTCGTAATGGTTTTTTCTCTCTTTTGATGTCGTTGGCCGCCCTTTCTCCACTTGGAATTTCGGCCCAGGAAGTTTCGCCTTCGCCCACGCCGACCCCGACGCCCGCGCTTTATTCCCCGCAAACGCTCTCGGACCTGAAGCAGATTCAGCAGGCCGCGTTGAAGAGTGACTACGCCTACCGGCAGGTCGCTCATCTTTGCAACAATATCGGCCCGCGCTTGTCCGGCTCGCTCCAGGCCGGAAAAGCGGTGGAGTACGTAGCGGGCGAATTAAAGGCGATCGGGCTCGACGTTCAGCTCGAGAAGGTGTCGGCGCCCCATTGGGTGCGAGGTGAGGAAACGGCGGCACTGGTGGAATTTCCCGGCATGGCTGCGAACACCACCCAGAAGATCGTTCTGTGCGCGCTTGGATCGAGCGTGGCGACCCCGGCCGAGGGATTGACTGCCGAGATGGTAGTGGCGCGGGATTTTGATGAACTGGAAGCGCTCGGCCGGGAGAAGGTCACCGGCAAGATCGTCCTTTTCAATTATCATTTCGATAAACAAATGGCAGCGCAGAGCCGAGCCGGCGAAGCCTACAGTGAGGCGGTGAAATACCGGTCGGATGGCCCCACGGCCGCCGCGCGGCTTGGCGCCGTCGCGACCTTGATTCGTTCCGTTGGCGGGGCGGACTATCGGCTGCCGCATACCGGCAACACCGATTACAAACCAGATGTCCCTAAAATCCCGGCGGGTGCGGTGACCGCGGAAGATGCCGATTTGATTGCGTCGCTCGTTCCGCAGGGCCCGGTCCGGATGCGGCTCGTCCTGACGCCACAGACATTGCCGGATGTGCCGAGCTTTA
>DATENK010000351.1:0-5511 GCA_035275085.1 Verrucomicrobiia bacterium
GGTTTCATCCACAAACCATTTCGGGATCACTTGCTGATTTTTCCACCGGCCGGCGTGCAACATGCAATACGCAATGCGCGCGAGATCACGCGCGGGCATGCCTAAGCCGTGAGAGGGATGTCTGCCATATTTTTCACCTCCGTCATAGAACTGAAACGACCAATGCTCGATGCCGATTGGCTTGAACAAGGCTTCAATCGCGAACTGATCGTAGGGTTTGCCGGTGACCGTCTCGCAAACGAGCGCCGCGTGCGCGAGGGCATGTGTCGAATAGCCGCAGGCTGTCCCGGGATCAAACGAGAGTTTCGCGGTTCGCTGATCGCCGCTATGGCCAAGAATATATTCCCACGAACCGTCATTCGGCGCGCCGGTCGCTTCAGGACAAATGCCGGAAGTGTGATTGAGTAACTGCTTCACCGTGATCTTCGCCTTGCGCGGATCGGTCAGCGGTTGTGCCCAAGGGATGAATTCAAACGCCGCATCATCGAATTTCATCTGCCTCGGGGTTAAACCGCGCTGGCTGTATTCAGAAGCAATCGCCAGCACGGTCGCGCAAATCGCTTTCGACACTGATGCGACACGCCGCGAATCCGTCCTTGCGTTGTTGCCTCGCTCGACTTCCAGCACCGTGTATCCGTGCCGGATGACGACTGCGGCGAAGTCGCGCTTGTCCGAACCGAGGAGCCATTGCTTGAGTTCCGACAATTTCTGCGGGTCCATCGCCCCCAGAGTACGGACATCTTCAGCCCGCTCCAACTTGCGCCATCCTCCGGCAGATTCTGGCGGCGGGAAATAGTCCTGGGCTGAACTCGACGCCATTGTCAGAAACCAAACCAAAAACAGACGCTCATGCGCCATAACGATACGGCTTGGACAGACTGAAAGTGTTCGGCAAATGCCGCACGTCGCGGACCGCGCCGTCCTCCAGCAACACCTCGACAATATCGAACCGGAATTTAATCGGTGGTTTCTTCAGCAATCGAAGATAATCGAGCGCCGCTTTGGATAGGCGACGCCGCTTATCCTTGTTCACCGACGCCGCGGGGCGAGTCCACGATTCGGATGATCGGGCTTTGACTTCCACGAAGACCAGGCAATCGTCATCTCGAAAGATCAGATCCACTTCGCCGCGAGCGCATGTAAAATTCGCGAGCAGGAATTTCAGTCCGAGTTTCTTCAGGTGGGCTTTCGCCGCGCGCTCGCCGAGTTCGCCATGCTGGAGATTGAGCGGTTGCGTCCGCCTAAGGAAGCGTTGCAGGAGATTCATCGGCAGGGAAAAGTTCCAGTGGGACCGGCCGGAATGGAGAAAAGCTTCTGCGATGGATGGGGCAGGGGCCCAGCCGCGTGATTGCTTCCAGATGTTGCGGTGTGCTGTAGCCTTTGTGCTCGGCGAAACCGTAATCGGGATAAAGCGCGGCCAGCTCTTTCATGGTACGGTCGCGTGTCACTTTCGCCAGCACGCTCGCCGCCGCGATGGAATAGCTGCGGCAATCACCTTTAATGATCGGCGTGTGCGGGATCGTCATGCTGCGCACGCGTCGGCCGTCCACAAGCGCGTGTTCGGCGGCAGGAGCGAGTTGGGCCAAAGCCAAATGCATCGCACGATGGGCAGCTTGCAGAATGTTAATCTGGTCGATCGTCTCCACGTCCACGCTCGCGATGCCGTACCGGATTTCAGGATGCGTGGTGATAATCGTGTAATAATGTTCGCGCTGTTCTTCGGTGAGTTGCTTTGAATCGTTCAAGCCGCGCAATTTTCCATAAAGGCCGGCCTCAGCCCAACCGCACGGAAACATGACCGCCGCCGCGACCACCGGTCCCGCCAACGGACCGCAGCCGGCTTCGTCGACCCCGGCCACAAAGCTGAGTCCCTTCTGCCATAGCTCGCGCTCGTGTCCTAGACGTTTCCAAAACTTTGCGCCCATGCTGTCGTTCCTCAGTGCAGCTTACGCCTCGTGCTCGCGATGATTCAAGAAGGATCAGTCTTTCAACACTTCACGCGTTTTCGTTTTTTGCCGATGGCACCTTTGCTCTGAACCTTGCGAATGTAATCCGGCGCGAAGGGCACCTGGCAACTGTTGTTGCCCAGGTCCGCCATCACTGGGCCAATCGTCTCGCCGGTGCTAATGGCAAGATCGGTCAGTGCTTTCACATAGCTGCCGACGGCGATCAGAAAGGAATTCATGGCATAGCGCACCGCATCCGGCGCTTTGTGAATCGTCTTTTGCACGCGCTGCAACAGCCGCTTCAGTTCGACCAAATCCAGTTCGGCATCATCCTTGAGCGCGACGAGACATCCCAATGTCGTCCAGCCTGCGGAGGCGACGAGCGGTTTTCCGGATTCAATCCATTCGAGCGCGACCGCGTGCCCATGCGGACTGCCGGCCGCGACCCAGGGGACGGTTGCTCCGGGCAACGCCCCGGCGTAAGCGTTTTCGACCCAGCGTTGCAGGTCCTTTTTGGTCATGCGCGCGTCATCCGCGATCAACCCTGCGAGATACATCGCGTCGTAGTTGCCGCTATCATAGAGATCAAGCGCGAGTTGATAGTCCTTTTTTATGCGCTTCTCGATCTTCTTCATGTCGCCGATCTTCACGCCGAAGCACGGCTCACGAACGCCGTAATTTTTGAACATCAGCTTTTTGTAACTCTCGTTACCGAGCGCTTTGAGTTCTTTGAGGACTTCTTGTGTTGTCATGGCGATCCTGGTTTGTGCCCAATTCAGATAAATAGCGTATTAAATCCGCCAGCTCAGCGCGAGATAATGAATCAACTAACCCCGTGGGCATCACTGATCCGTTCTGCCGTTTCTCCTTAATGCGCGAACGCGGTAGGCGGATGTCGCGATTTTGGAGGACGTCACGGATGGTGAGATCGTCGGGCGATTCGCGGCGTAAGTACCCTTGAAGCTCCTCGCCGTCATGGGTGGTGATTGAAATGGACATGAAGCCTTCCTTGATTTCTTTCTGCGGGTCAAGAATCGCGCCGATAATGAAGTCGAGCGGTTGCGCGGTGCCAAGCGCGCTAAGGTCAGGTCCGATAGTTCCGCCCTGACCGTTGACGGAATGACAGGCAATACAGCCCAGTTCGGGCCGGTGGAAAATTTCGGCCCCGCGTTTCCCGTTGCCTTGTGCCCGAACGAGCGCTGCGAGGTTAGAGGTCGAGTTCGCCTCCTCACGTAAGCGGCTACGAAGAACCAAGGTCGCGAGTTTTTCATCGCGGCGTCCACTGGAGTTCATCACACGCAGGATCATCTCGGCGGTTTCTTTGTTGGGCGGATGGGAGGCAAGAGCCTCCGCGAGCACGGTCCCGCCACCTTTGCGTTGAAGAAAAGCGGACACGATTTCTTCATTGAGGACAGGCGGGGCGAGTGACGCGGCTTTGGGGAGATCGAAGCGAGTCAGCATCGCGATTGCGGTTGGATTCAGGTTTGTTGCGTAAGACAGAACCGCTTCGCGGTCTCCTAAATCGGCGAGTGCTTCGATCGCGTTGGCCTTACGGAGATCATCGCGCAAGGCGGTCACTTTCCAAATCCCCGCCAGGGCGACGGCATTCGTGTCATTAAGGCGCGGCCGAAGTGCTTCAGCAAGATCGCACGATGGGCGCGTCGTTCGGGATCGCGCAGTTTGCGCGAGAGCGCGCAGTGCCTCAGGAGTACCGAGTTGCAGTAGTTCCGTGAAATCATTAGCGTCACCAATTTCCGCCAGCAGTTCAACAATACCGGTGTCTCGCGGCATCGCGCGCAGTGCGGCGAGTGTGTCGGGGGTGCGATCGCGTTGGACCAGCATGCGGAGGTTCGGTCCGGCTTTAAGCGTTGGCAGCCAGTACGGCTTTAGCGCGAAGACAGCCTGGTTCAGTGCGTATTCCAGGAATTTATCCGTGGGCTGTTCGGAAGCTATGCGCGCAATCTCGATGGCATTTGGTGATGCCACGTAGGTGCTGGCGATCACCGCTTGAAGCCGAACGCGTGGATGAGGGTCGGATGCGAGTGGTCGCAACAACGACAGTGCGTTGGTGAGCCGATCGGCCCATGAGCCGATCACGCTTGCGGCGTAAGCGCGCGCGCCGGGATTTTTGGCGTGGACAAGCTTTTCAACCAAATCTGGCGCTACGACCTCACGCGCTTGCTGCACGCCGAGCATTTCTTTTTGCGCGAGTTCAGAATCGAGCCGTTCTGCGCTAACCGGTATTTCGGCGAGCGCGCGCTTCGCAAACTGTCGCGTCCAGCGATCGGGCGAATCCAAATACTTCACCAGGTCTGTCCCAGCGAGGTCCGGCGGCTTTGTCAGTGCCCTTCCTTTCGCCGTTACCCGCCAGATGCGGCCGTGAGTTTTGTCGCGATCGGGATGCCGGAAGCTCGCCTGATAATGGCCGATGATCGGGTTGTACCAATCACAGATGTAGAGGGCGCCGTCGGGGCCGAACTTCACATCGACCGGGCGGAAGCTTCGATTCGTCGTTGTGATGAGTGGTTTGAAATCTTCGAGCGCGAAGCCTGCGCCATCGTCGAGAATGCTCAGGCCCCAAATCGCATTGTTGATGTAACCACCAGCGATCAGTTTGCCCTGCCATTCTTCCGGAAAATGGGTTGTGCCCACTATGTCCGCACCGCTCGTTTTCCTTCCATTACCATTGCGCCAAATGAGCGACGGCGGTTCCGGCTTACGGCGTGATACCTGGCCAGGCACGGGATAAATCGCCGAGCTGTTGTTGCCGGCCATGACAATCGGCTCGCCCCAATCCGTAAACACGAACCCCCACGGGTTCTGCGGTTCGTATTCGGTGCCATAGAACGGTTCCAATTTTAGCCGCTTAGGCCAGAAGCGCCACAGGCCGGCTTGCTCCATGCGGATTAGTCCCCACGGCGTTTCCACATTCGAGTGAATGTGCAAGCCCTGCGACATCCAGAGTTCGCCACCGGGTCCCCACAAAAAGGAATTGATGTTTTGATGATTGTCGCCCGTGCCGAAACCCCGCAGAAGGACTTTGCGTTCGTCCGCTTTGCCATCGCCGTCGGTGTCTTTCAGGAAAAGCAATTCCGGTCCGTGCCCGACATACGCACCGTCCTTCACCACTTCGAGTCCGGTGGGAATCATCAAGCCGCTCGCGAACACCGTGGTCTTATCGCAACGTCCATCCTGGTCCGTATCTTCCAGTATCAGTACCTTGTCGTCCGGAATCTGGCCTGGTTCGATCTGTGGATAGACCGTGCTGCCGATTACCCACAATCGCCCACGACAATCGAAGCGCATCTGGATCGGCTTGACGACTCCGTTGGTTTCCGATGCGAACAGGGAAATGTCGAAGCCGTCCGCAAGTTGGAAATCGGAACTCGCCGTGGCGCCGATGCTCAGCGCTAAAAGAGCCGCAACTGAATGGATGAGGCGAATCATCGCGGGAACAGAATACTGAATGTAAAAACTCGGTCGAGACTTTGTGCGGGAACAGGAACGGAAAGGAGACAGAATGGCGGCCGGACGAAATATTCGTCAAGCTCCAGCCGGCGGTTTA
>DATENK010000352.1:0-2832 GCA_035275085.1 Verrucomicrobiia bacterium
CAAAGGGCGAAATAAGTTTGGCCCCGACCTCAGCACATGCGACCGCCTGCACCAGCGAGAAAAGGAGCGTCATGTTGCAATTGATGCCTTCTTTTTGCAGCCGCTCAGCCGCCCGGATGCCTTCCCACGTGGAGGCGACCTTGATCAAGATGCGTTCCCGTCCGATACCGTATTTCTGGTAAAGGCTGATGAAGTAACGTGCTTCATCGACCAGGGCCGCAACGTCGAAGGCTTTGTGAGCATCGGTTTCCGTAGAAACGCGGCCGGGAATTATCTTCAGGATCTCAACGCCAAAGAGCACGAGCACGCGATGGTAGGTATCCTGCAGCAATTCATCGCTGCTGCGGCCGCCCTGGCGTCCTTCGGCGATCGCTTTGTCGATGACATATGTGTACTCGGGCATTTGGGAGGCCTTGAGGATCAACGTCGGATTTGTGGTGGCGTCCTGCGGCGAATATTCTTTGAGGGTGCCGAAATCTCCCGTGTCCGCAACAACCTTGGTAAAGCGTTTAAGTTGGTCCAATTGGCTCAGCCCGCCCGGGGCTTTTGCCGGTTCCTGCCGTAAATCCGCAATTGCACTACTCATAAAGATTCCACATATCGGCTCGGCGCGACGCCTCGCCCTACCTTTAACCTAATGCCGATCAATGCCAAAGCCAAGCGAGCAACGGCGCAAATATGAGGCTGGGCAGATAGTCCCCCAGCTCGATTTTCTTGATTTCCAAAATCACCAGCGCAACGCAGAACACCAGCAGCGCGCCCACGCCGATGATGGAGTCGGCCAGCTGCCACTTGAACAGAAAGAAGGACAACCAACGGGCGAGTATCGCAATGCTTCCTTCCCACGCGAGCACGGGCAATGCGGAGAGTAAAACACCGGCGCCAAACATATTGACGAAGGCCATCGCGCCCAGTCCGTCCATCACGGCCTTGATGGCCAGCGGCTGCCAATTCCCGCCGAGTTCGTCGAGTATCGGTCCCACGATGGCAAGCGGCGCGAAACAAAACAGGACTGTGCAGGTGACGAATCCTTCATTCGGCCGTCGAATGCCTTTCTCCTGGGCGTCGGCCATGCGGCGCTTCGCAAAATCTCCGAGGCGATTTAATTGCCGCTGGATGCGCAATGCTTTTCCAGCCATTCGGCCGAGTGTAAGCGCAAGAATGATGGTCACGAATTGACGCAAAACGATTCCGATCCCGCCGTTGAGACTTTTCCAAAGCAGCATCAGACCCACAATCACAGCGAAGATACCCAGCCACGCCTTGAGCATCGCCTGACGCCGCGGTGTCATGGCTTTGATCCAAAACAGCCCGAGCATGCCGCCAACGAGAATTCCTAGAACATTCAGTGTGGTGCCGGTCATCGCGCCGCACACTGAACTCGTACCCCGCTGGAACCGCAAGCAGAACCATGCATAATTGGAATGGCGGCGGGAGAAGTGAGCCTCCTTATGTCGGCTGCTACGGTAGGTGAAATAATACGGAAATATTCGGCAGGACTTTTGATGATGAAGATGGCATAAATCGTCCTACATCAACCTGTATGAATAGATATTGCCGTTCGGCCGCATTTCTTTTGCTGGCATTTTTGCCCTCCACGATTGCCGCCCCCGGCCTTGCGCTGAATAAGAACGACCACATCGCTATCATTGGCAATGCGCTGCCGGACCGGATGCAGCATTTCGGCTATTTGGAAACGTTGATCTACGCCAAGTTTCCCAAGCATGACCTGGTGGTACGTAACCTGGCGGTTGCAGGCGACGAAGTGGTGGCGCGGCATCGGTCAGAGAACTTCGGTTCACCGGACGATTGGCTGAAGAAGGTTGAAGCTGATGTGGTCTTCGCCTTTTTCGGATACAATGAGTCGTTCAAGGGCTACGAGGGGTTGGAGAAGTTTCGTCAGGACCTTGATAAATTCCTGAAACACACCGCATCGCAGAATTACTCGGCCCATGGCGCGCCGCGAATCGTGCTGTTTTCGCCGACGGCCGATGAGAAGCATACGAATCCCAATTATCCTGACCCGGCGGCGAACAACGCTAATCTGCAGGATTACACCGGTGCGATGGAGGAAGTGGCGCGCGCGAATAACGTGATCTTCGTGAACCTTTACAAACCATCGCAGGACCTTTACGCGAAGCATGCGCAGCCACTGACGGTCAATGGCCATTTCCTGACCGAGGAAGCGGATCGCCTGCTCGCGCCGATCATGTTTCAAGAGTTGTTCGGCGAACGCGCGCCATCGGGCAAGTTCGACAAACTGCGGGCGGCGATCAACGAGAAGAATGCTGAATGGCACGCCCGTTATCGGACGATTGATGGCTACAACGTCTATGGCGGGCGGTCCAAGATGAGTTACGAATCCGGCAAAGGCGGCCCGAAGATCTTAAATTACACAGTGATGCAGGAGGAGATGACGCAGCGCGATGTGTTGACGGCAAATCGCGATAAACGCGTGTGGGCCGTAGCGAAGGGCGGCGATGTGAAAGTTGACGATTCAAATTTGCCGGCGGTGACACAGTTCCGATCGAACAAACCCGGGCCGTTGCCCGACGAGAAGCACGAGTTCCTGAGCGGCGAGGAGGCGATCAAGAAAATGACGGTGCACTCGGGCATGCAGGTGAACCTGTTCGCCAGCGAAGAGCAGTTTCCCGAATTGGTCAATCCGGTTCAGATGGCGTGGGACACCAAAGGCCGTTTGTGGGTGGCTGCGTGGCCGAATTATCCCGAACGCACGCCCACGAGCAAGAAGGGCGACAGCCTGATGGTGTTCGAAGATACGAACGGCGATGGCAAGGCCGATAAGGCGTTTCCGTTTATCGATGACCTGAA
>DATENK010000353.1:0-8613 GCA_035275085.1 Verrucomicrobiia bacterium
GAGCCCTAAAAGAATATGTTCGGTACCAACATAGGTATGATTGAGCGCGCGCGCTTCTTTGGCAGCGAGGGCCAAAACTTTTTTGACGCGCGGCGTGTACGGAATGTTGCCCACAACGCGCTGGTCGGGGCCCGTGCCAACTTGTTTTTCGACTTCGAGGCGGACGGTTTCGAGGTCGAGCCCCATCTTCTGGAGGACGTTGACGGCGACTCCCTGCCCAAGTTTAATCAAACCGAGGAGAAGATGCTCAGTGCCGACAAAATTGTGATTGAATCGGTCGGCCTCTTTGCGCGCCAAGGCGAGAACTTGCTGCGCCCGCGGCGTGAAATTGTTCATGGCGTCATCGCTCATAGTGCTTGCTATTCAATGCATGAAGCGGACCCTTTTGTCCAGCACCCGGCGGGAACCCCACTGGCCAACTTTCCGCGTTCACACCCTATTCTGATTTATCGTATTCTGTCCTGTTAAACGTTAGCGCCAATCACCGGATTCGCCAAAGTGTTTTTTTCGCAGCCCGGCTTCCAATTCATCACGGTCAATCGATCGCTCTGTCACCCTCCGGCGACGATGCCGAATTGAGATCAGCACGGCGGTGATGGCGCCCAATGTATTATTCATCAGGTCCTTCTGGGTATCGAAAGGTTGGTCCGCGTGGAGCTTGAGCATTCCGCGCTCAGGCCCCAGCAGGATAGTGGTAAAGCATTCGAACATCTCGTGAATCCCCCCGATGCCAAGAACGAAAATCGGTATCGCAAAGGCCAGCAGCTGACGCGAGAGCGGCAATTTCTCACCGGCAGCGCGGAATAGGATTAGCCCGGCCACAAAGCCAAACATGAAATGCACGTAACAGTCAAACCGCAGGCCAAAGAATATCTTCTTATAGAAGCCGAAAGTTCCGAGGTCGTGAATAATGATGGCGATGGCGAACGCGGCGAAATGGGCGGGCAGCAGAGCCAACCGCTCACGCCCGAAATACACGGCCCAAACCAGGGGCAACAGCAGCAGGAACGACCAGCGATATGTACTCCCGGCCGAAGCGAAGAAAAGGCTCAGGGCGACCAGGACTGCGCTGGTGATGCCCGCAATAACTAAATTACTTTTCCGCACCCGCTTATAAGCTCCTGCGAATTCAGTTTAAGTGCAACGGCGTGCCACTACGGTGTTTCCCTTTATTGGCGCCGACTGAAGCGACTGTAGCCTCGCTTCGTCTGATTTAACGCCATGAAATCATGCCGCTTTGCCACTTTTTGCGTGCTGTTGTTCGGGAGTTGGGTCCAGATAGTCGGAAGCGCACCAACTCGCTCGCTCCAACGCCAATGGAAAAATGGCCCGCCATCCGACACCGAATATTTTCCCGTCGCCGTCTGGTTGCAAAGCCCGCGAAACGCTGAGCGGTACAAAGCAGCGGGCATCAACCTTTACGTCGGACTTTGGCGCGGCCCGACGACCAATCAACTGGCTGAATTGAAGAAGGCGGGGATGCGTGTGATCTGTTCCCAGAATGCGCGCGGTCTGGAAAACAAAGACAGCCCAGTGATTGTCGGCTGGATGCACGGTGACGAACCGGACAACGCGCAATCGCTCGGGCGCGGCAAGGGTTACGGGCCGCCGATTCTGCCGGAAACGATCGTGCGCAATTACGAAAAGCTGCGGGCGGCCGACCCGACCCGTCCCGTCCTCTTGAATCTTGGCCAAGGCGTGGCCTATGACAATTACGTTGGACGCGGCGTGCGACGCAATCACCTGGAAGATTATCCCGAGTATGTCAAAGGCTGCGACATCGCGTCATTTGATATTTACCCCGTGGTGCATGAGAAACCGGAAATCGCCGGCAAGCTGGAGTTTGTCGCCAAAGGCGTCGAACGCCTGAGCGAATGGACCCGCGGAGAAAAGATCGTATGGAATTGCATCGAATGCACTCACATCGGAAATCCGGAGAAAATAGCGTCGCCCCGTCAGGTGCGCTCGGAAGTTTGGATGTCCCTGATCCATGGTTCCCGCGGCATTATTTATTTTGTGCACCAGTTCAAACCCACGGAGCGAGAAGCCGCGCTCCTGGATGATCCCGAGATGCTCGCCGCCATCACGGCCATCAACCGGCAGGTCCACGCGCTTGCTCCGGCCTTGAACAGCCCTTCTGTCAAAAACACGGTAAATGTTCAGTCGTCAGCGTCAGACGTGCCCATTGCGATCATGGTTAAGCAACAGGACGGGGCCACTTACCTCTTTGCGGCGGGTATGCGAAACGGATCGACTCGCGCCACGTTCAAGTTCCGAACGCCATTTAAACCTTCAACCGCACACGTCCTGGAGGAATCCAGAACTATAGCCGTTCGAAATGGCGAGTTCGTGGACGAATTTGAACCCTACGATGTTCACCTCTATAAAATGGGCGACTGACGAAATTGACGCGGTTTTCCCCTTTTTCCACCTTTGACATCATCGCTGGATTTTGCCATTCTGGCAGGGTTCCAAGTCGTTCGGTGCAGTGCGGGCCGAATTGTTTTGTCGTGGAACAATTAGCAGAGCGGTGCGGAAGTGGCGCGATTGACAGCGGTTGGTGTTCCGGCATTGCGGTAGAGCACAATCAGTTTATGGGACCCGACGTGTCGAGTTTGTGGGCCAGGCTGCTACTGGTAGCGGTGCTGGCGTTGAGCGCAGAAAGCGCGTCCGCAGTTGCGCCGGTGAACGACCGCTGCGGCGGGGCGATCATTATACCCACCAACGGGCCGTTTCCGCATTTTACTGTTCCGGTAGACATTACCGAGGCCACCACCAATAACGATCCGGCGCCCCCCACTTGCGCGTTCAGCGATTTGTCACGCAGCGTCTGGTACAGCTTTCGCCCCGCCAACACGGATGTTTATCGCATTTCAACCTGTGGCGAGACGGGGGCGACCAACACGGTTCGCGATACGCTAATGGCCGTTTATACCAACGCGCTCGGCAATGCCTGCGGCCAGCCTTACTTCGAGATTCCCTGGGGTTGCAACGATGACCTGTGCGGCAAAAACTCCGAGGTCAGCGCGATCTTTACCGCAGGTATCACGTACTACATCGTGGTTTGGCAGTACGGAGTCACTCCGCCCTTGCCCGGTCAGGGCCTGGTCGGCCTGATGGTTGAGCGAGGCGGACCGTCCAACGACGATTGTTCGAACCCGCAGGCTGTGCAGCTCAATATTCCGGTCCTGGGCCGCACACTCTACGCGCGGAATGACTACGACTTCGGCAATTCGACCTGCTTCACCGGCATCGGACACACGCCGGTCGACACTCCGGGCCGGGACGTGGTCTTTACCTTCACGGCGCCGGCGACTGACAATTATTCGTTCAAGGTGAAGAACTACAACATGGCCCTGGAGTCTGATTACGATCTCGTCCTCTACGTGTCACCCGTTTGCCCGGAGGCCGATCCCGGCGCGTCGATGAATGATTGTCTGGCGGCTGCCAATCGCAACACTTACGGCGCCGAAGAGGTCCTTTGTCTGCCGCTGACCAATTCACAACGAGTGTACGTTTTCGTGGACGATCGTTCTTCGGTCAATCGAGGCAGCTCCTTCACCCTGGAAGTGGTGCGGTGCATCGCTGAAACCGAAGGGAATAGTTCCATCTTCGCAGCCGACCCCTACTCGTTTGAAATCACCGGCGGCGTCCTGCCCGTGAATGATCCGGATTATTATGCGCTGGGCAGCTTCCCGCCTGGCTCGCGAGCTTTTGCAATGATTGACGCCAGCTCGGCGAACATTCCTGACTTCGATCTGCGGGTTGTCAATGCGACGGATACCCTGGAATATGACACCGACAACAACGATGTGCCCTTCGGAAACATTTCCGGCAGTGTGGCGGGCACTCCTCTGACAGGGGACTGCACCTGGCTCCGCGTGAGTCATGTGGTGGCACTTTCCGAACCCTACCGCCTTTATGCCATCGTTCAGCCGCCTTCGTCCAATGCGGTTGCTGAAGTTGAACCTAACGGCACGATTCAGCAGGCAAACTTTTCAGCGAAGAATTACTTTTACGGGACCTTGCCCAACTCCGCCGACGAGGACATGTATAGCTTCGACGCGGTGCAGGGCGACCTGATCTTCCTCAGTCTGGATGCCGATCCCCTGCGCGATCGCACTCCTATTGATACCCAACTGGAATTGTTGAATTCGGCAGGGGCCATCCTGATGGTGGTGGATGACGCGAACGCCCTTTCGAATACCAACACCACGCCTGGAAGGCTGGACGCCACTCGGCCCTTCTCCCCGGCTGAAAGCATTGTGTGCCGCGCGACTTACACCGGCCGATACTACGTGCGCGTTTTGATCAGCCCGATGGCGCCGGTCGGCGCGAACGCTGGCGATTACCTATTATCTATCAGTCGCAATGGCTTCGTTGGCACCGGCACGTCGAATACTCCTCCCCGCATTGCTAATTTCTCGGCGCCTTCTGTACCGAAGACCACCAATGCCGTAGTGAGCGGGTTAATTGTCGATCCGGATCCCGGACCGAAATTCAAACTGACAGTCAATTGGGGCGACGCCACGCCAAGCAGCATCATCATGCTGGACGTTTGCCAGTACGCTTTCGAGGCATCGCACCCGTATGCACAGGCTGGCTCATATCTGGTCACGGTGATCGTGCAAGACGCTCAAGGCGCCACGCGAAGCACGAACACAACGATTCAAATAACGAACCCTACGGCAGCGCCGGCCACCATAAAGTCGGTTTCTTACCGGCCGGATCGTAGCGTACTGATCAACCTTGAAGGCACGCCCGCCGCGATTTACCGCATTGAAGTCTCGGAAACTCTGCAGGGCTGGGGCCCGCTCACCACGCGCACTGCGGATTCCGCGGGCAAATTCCAGGTCATCGACGGACCTGTCCCGCCGCTGCCGCAGCGCCGCTTCTATCGGGCCGTCTGGCCATAACGCGAGCGATTATCCCATTCTTCCCGACGGGCGATCTGAAGCCATTGACACGCTGATGCATTTGGGCTCTGATTTGGTTCGGAATGAACTTCAGATTTGTTTTCGTGATGGGAGTTGCGCTCGGGGCACGCGCGACCACAAACGCCGCTTCTGTGCCCAAATGGGACCGCTTCGAACAATCTTTCGAGAGTAGTGCCAATTACGCTAATCCGGTCCAGGAAGCGAACCTCACGGCGACATTTGTTTCGCCCTCGGGAGAGAAGTTCTCGGTGCCTGGCTTTTGGGACGGGGGCAAAACCTGGCGGGTCCGCGTCGCGCCAAACAAAGAGGGCAAATGGACGTTTACGACCACCTGCACGGACAGTTCAAACAAAAACCTCCATCAGCAGAAGGGAGAATTCACCTGCGGCGCGGCCTCTGGCAAAGACCTCTTCAGCAAACATGGCGCTGTGCGCGTTTCGCCCGATGGCCGTTATTTCATGCACGACGATTCCACACCTTTCCTTTGGATTTGCGACACGGCATGGAATGGGCCGCTGCGTTCGACCGACGAGGAATGGGATTTCTACGTTAAAACGCGTGCAGGGCAGAAATTCACTGCCGCACAATGGGTCGCCACCCAATGGCGTGCTTCACCCGAAGGGGACATCGATAAGCAACTCGCCTATACCGGGCCCACGAACAAAATCGTGGTGAATCCCAAGTTCTTCCAGCGGCTGGACCGCAAGGTGGAAGCACTCAATAAAGGCGGGATGCTAAGTGTGCCAGTGTTGCTCTGGGCAATCCGCGGCGGGAGCTCGCAATTCAACCCTGGCGTCACGCTGGCGGATGACCAGGCCATCCTGCTCGCGCGCTATATGGTGGCGCGCTGGAGCGGGAATCATTGCGCGTGGTTTTTGGGCGGCGATGGCGATTACCGCGGACAAAATGCGGAACGATGGCGGCGGATTGGCCGCGCTGTTTTCAATGACATTGCTCATGGCCCCGTAACGATGCATCCGCAGGGCATGCAATGGGTTTGGAACGAATTCATCAATGAAAAGTGGTTCGATTTCATTGGTTACCAAAGCGGCCATGGTGATGACGACAAAGCATTGCGCTGGCTCACCGAAGGGCCGATCACTGAAGACTGGGCGAGGCTGCCGCACAAACCGATCATCAACCTCGAGCCGCCTTATGAGAATCACCTTGGGTACTCCTCCCGCAAACCCATCACCGCCGACTTTACCCGCCGCGCCCTTTACTGGTCCATGCTGAATACCGCCGCGGCGGGCGTGAGTTATGGCGGCCACGGCGTGTGGGGTTGGGACGACGGCACAAAACCACCAGCGGACCATGCCTCGACCGGAACGCCTCTGCCGTGGAAAAAGGCGCTCACCATGCCTGGAGCGGAACAAATGAAATTCTTCCACGACTTTTTTACAACGAATGACTTCTGGCGACTGCGACCGACGCCGATGTTTATTGTAAATAATCCAGGGAAAGAAAATCCGGCCAAGTTCATCTCAGCGGCGCGAACGGACAACAAAGATTTGTTGATCGTTTACGTTCCGGAAGACCGTACGATTGAGATCAAGCTCGATGCCCTGCCTCCCGCCCCAAACGTCACCTGGCTCAACCCGCGCACGGGCGAGAATAGCCCGGCGGTGGCCGTCGTGACACAAAACACCTGCCAGTTCCCGACCCCGGCGGAAGGCGATTGGCTGCTGATCACGCGTTCGCAGCCGGAGAAGGAAAAAGAAAAGCCGGCGGCAGGAAGTAAAACGATCAATGATCAATAACCAGAAATCTTAATCCGCGACCCGCTGTTTTAGATTATTGGTGATTGGTGCTTTTTTCAGGGCTTTTCACACACCTGAAGCCCAGGTGGTTACTCCCCGTGCTTACTTCCCCTTTGCCGCGGGTGCCGACCATGTAGCGCGTGCAATATTGGTCCGTGCACAAGAATGATCCGCCACGATGAACACGTTTCTTTTCGTTCGGCTCGGCGGGATCATAGGAGCTCTCTGGTCCCGTGGGATTGCGAGTCACCCCGGTGCGCTCCGCGTAAGTGTCCGGCCGGTACCAATCGCTGCACCATTCCCAGACATTGCCGGACATATCAAAAAGTCCGTATCCGTTCGGCGCGAACTGCGCCACCGGCGCAAGACCGACAAATCCGTCATCGCCCGTGTCCTGCACCGGGAACTTGCCCTGGTAAATGTTCGCGCCCCATTTGTTGGCGGGTTTCAAATCATCGCCCCAGGGATATAATTTTCCGGCGAGACCACCGCGCGCGGCGAATTCCCATTCCGCTTCCGTCGGCAGCCGCTTTCCGGCCCATTTAGCAAACGCTAGGGCATCATCATAAGCGATGTGGCTCACCGGATACTTCTCGCGTCCCTTCAAATCGCTCGTGGGTCCTTCCGGATGTCGCCAATTTGCGCCTTTTTCGTAACGCCACCAGCGGTAATGCGAATCCAGCGGCACCGGCGCGATCGTTGGCGTAAATACAGTCGAGCCCGCGACAAGGTTTTCGGGTGGTGCGTCCGGGAATTCCTCGGGCGTCGGCGTACGCTCCGCTACAGTGACGTATGCCGTATCGTTTACGAACTTTTCAAATTCTTCATTGGTCACTTCTGTCGCGTCCATCCAAAACGCGTCCACGTACACTCGATGGATCGGCCGCGCATCCGGCATTGCATCGGGGCCACCGCAAATCGAGTTGCGCGGATCCGCGCTACCCATTGAAAATTCGCCGCCGGGAATCCAGACCATTCCCGCAGGCGCCGGAGCCAGGGCGGGAATACTGTTTTGGATCGTGGGGCCAAACTCGGTCGCGACTGGTGTAACTGTAGGATTCGCCGGCTTGCACCCGAGGACGATGACTACCCAGGGAACACTCAATCTTACAGAGAGCTTGGTGCTTGAGGGTTGGTCCTTGGTGATTCGGCTCACGGTTTTTCAACCACCAGTATCAGACACACCACGGCCGCAATCACAACTAGCGGAACGGCCACGTAAAATTGAACGGTCGGTGAAACTTTAAATAGCTGGCCACCGATCAGCACCGCGAGCGCAAAGCCCAACCAGGCTCCGACCCAGTTCTTCACTTAATGGTGGCAGCCGCAGCCTGATCCACAACTCCCGCCATTCATATCTTCCTCAGTCGGCAGGCGGCCCAGCTCAAAAGTCATGGCCACGAACTGCCCCACAGATTCCTGCACCTTTTGCATCTGCTGGCGCGCATCCAGGAAACCGCGCGCGATGGGATTATTCACGAGGGCATCGCGTTCCTTCTCAAATTCCACGATCTCGTCGTTCGAGAGTGGGGCGCCCATGTTCTGCTTGTGTTGCAGCAGCTCGCCTTTCTCCATCACGGTCTGGTACTGCGTCTTGGCCTTATCGTCGCCCATAAAGGCTTCGACCTGGCGGCGCATTTCTTGAAATTCCGGCTGGTCGACGATCGCCTGGCAAAGCTCCCGCGTCTTCAGTTGCACACTGTCCTGGGTCGTTGTCATAGTTTAAATCCCTTCCAATACACCATACAAATCGCTTGCTGGCAACAATCGGAATTGGCGAAATAGCCGGATGCGCGCGGCTTCGCTTGAATTCCTGAAACTTCTTCTGAACACTCCCAGTCCGTCCGGCCATGAGATTCGCGGCCAGCGGGTTTGGCTCGAATACGCCAAACAATTCGCTGACGAAACCTTTAGCG
>DATENK010000354.1:0-11582 GCA_035275085.1 Verrucomicrobiia bacterium
GCGAAGTCCGGACCCATTTCGGCGACAAAGTCTTCGAGACTGTCATCCCCCGCACGACCCGCCTCGCCGAAGCTCCCAGCTTCGGGAAACCCATCATCCACTACGACAAATACAGCGCCGGGGCGGCCGCTTACCAGGTCCTCACTCAGGAACTCATGCGGCGCCTGCCCGACTAAGCGCCCGGACGATCCCTATTTCAGGGTCCAGCCGTTCATTGTCGACCGGCGCACAGCCGTTTACTCCTTGCTCCGCTAATTGTCCGCTTGATCACCCATCCGTTTTGCGAAAATGTAGCCTCCAGGCGATTATGAGATTGCTATCCTTGCTCACTCTACTAACCGCAATCGGAACCCGGGCCCAAACTCCGGATAATCTTGTTACCGAGGGTGTGCCAACGATTCCCCCCGACTTGCGAGCCGATGTGGCTCGTTATCTGGAATTCCGCGCCGCATCCTTTCAAAGCTGGCACCCCGTTCGGCGCGAAATGCTCATTACGACGCGCTTTGCCGATGCCCCGCAGCTTCATCTCGTGAAGACGCCTGGCGGCGCGCGCAAGCAACTCACCTTCTTGCCCGAACCGGTCGGCGGCGGAGCCATCCAGCCAAAGAAGGGCGAATACCTCGTCTTCGGTCAAGACATTGGAGGCGGCGAGTTCTATCAGCTTTACCGCTACGACATGAACGACGGAAAGATCACGCTCCTCACAGACGGGGCTAAATCGCGCAATACCGGCGCGCGCTTCTCATGGTCCGGCAAATGGCTGGCGTATTCGTCCACGAAACGAAACGGCAAAGACACTGACATTTACGTCATGGATCCACTGCAACCGGAGAAAACCCGCATGGTCTTCGAAGTGTCCACGCCGGGCTGGCAGGTTCTCGATTGGTCGCACGATGATTCGAAGCTGCTAGTGGTCGAGTACATTTCAATAAACGAAACGTATCTACACGTTGTGGACGTGAAGACCGGCAAGGCAGAACTCATCACGGCCAAAGGCGGGGAGCGGATCGCCTACTCGGACGCAAAATTCGCCCCGGACGGGAAATCATTTTACGTACTCTCCGACAAAGGCTCAGAGTTCCAACGCCTCATTCGCATCGATCCTGTAACGAAACTTGAAAACGTTCTTACCGCTGACATCGCTTGGGACGTCGATGATATGGCGATTTCACCGAACGGCGAATTGATCGCTGTCATTATCAACGAAGACGGGGCAGGGGTGCTGCGCGTGCTTGACTCAAAAACCGGGAGGGAACGGCGAAGCCCAACCTTGCCACTGGGCACCGTGTCTGGCCTTCAATTCCATGAGAATAATCGCGACCTCGCTTTTAACATCAGCTCGGCTAAATCGCCGCACGATGTCTATTCTCTCGACGTGAAATCGGGGAAGGTTGAGCGCTGGACCGAAAGTGAGACGGGTGGGTTAAACACTGATAATTTTCCGGAGCCGGAGATGTTCAAGGTCAACAGCTTCGATGGCACGCCAATCTCTGGATTTATCTACCGGCCTGACACGGGGAAGTTTCCAGGCAAACGCCCGGTCATGATCAACATCCATGGCGGCCCGGAAAGCCAGTCGCGTCCAGGTTTTCAGGCACGCAATAACTACTTTTTGAACGAACTTGGCATCGCCATCGTTTATCCCAACGTGCGCGGCTCCGCCGGTTACGGAAAAACTTTTCTCACTCGCGACAACGGCTTCAAACGCGAGGACTCAGTCAGCGACATTGGCGCGATCATCAAGTGGATCAAGCAGGACCAACTTCTCGACTTTGATCGGATCGCTGTGGTGGGAGGCAGCTACGGCGGTTATATGGTGCTTGCCTCGATGATTCATTATCCCCATATCCGTTGCGGCATCGACGTGGTGGGTATTTCCAACTTCCTGACCTTTCTTAAGAATACGCAGGATTATCGTCGTGACCTGCGCCGTGTGGAGTACGGCGACGAACGCGACGACAAGATGCAGGCGTTCCTCGAAAAAATCTCGCCCACGACGAACGCCGACAAAATCAAAAAGCCGCTATTCGTCGTCCAAGGCAAAAACGATCCTCGCGTGCCGATGTCCGAATCCGAGCAGATGGTGAAGAACATCCGCGAGCGCGGTGGCAAAGTCTGGTATCTCATGGCCAAAGATGAAGGACACGGCTTCGGGAAAAAGAAAAACGCCGATTACCAGTTTCTGGCCAGCATCCTGTTCTTCAAGGAGAATCTCTTGAACTAGCATGTCTCGCGTTCTTAAAACAACGAAACTGAGTCAGGGCAAGCGTCAGTTTGCCAGTGACAACTATGCCGGCGTCTGTCCCGAAGCATGGGCGTCTATCGCAAAAGCGAACGCCGGGCATGTCCGCAGCTATGGCGATGACGAATGGACGACGAAAGCGGCGGACCTGGTCCGTGAGCTGTTCGAAACGCGCTGCGAAGTCTTCTTCGTGTTCAACGGCACAGCCGCAAATTCGCTCGCCCTGGCGTCCATGTGCCAGTCCTATCACAGCATCATCTGCCAGGAGACTGCGCACGTCGAAACGGATGAATGCGGTGCGCCCGAGTTCTTTTCGAACGGCACCAAGGTGCTGACTGTGTCCGGCAAAAACGGGAAACTGGACGCCGACGGCGTTGAACGCATCGTCACCAAACGCGACGACATCCATTACCCAAAGCCGCGTGTGGTAAGTCTCACCCAGGCCACGGAACTCGGTACCGTTTATACCGTTTCTGAGATCAAAGCGATCTGGGGCGTTGCCAAACAGCATGGATTGAGCATGCACATGGACGGCGCGCGTTTCGCCAATGCAGTCGCTTCATTAAATGTCGCGCCGAAGGAAATCACATGGCAGGCGGGCATCGATGTGCTCTGTTTCGGCGGCACAAAAAACGGAACCGCCGTTGGGGATGCGGTCGTGTTCTTCAATCATGAACTCGCTGAAGAATTCGATTACCGTTGCAAACAAGCCGGCCAACTCGCTTCCAAGATGCGCTTCCTCTCCGCTCCGTGGGTCGGCATGCTTCAGGATGGGGCGTGGTTACGTCACGCGCGTCATGCAAATGCCATGGCCGAATATCTTCACAAGAGCTTGCGCAGCCTCACTGAAGTCAAAATTCTTTTTCCGCGGCAGGCAAACGCCGTCTTCGTCGAACTGCCGCGCGCGGCCATCGATGGGCTATGGGAACGTGGCTGGCTGTTTTACAATTTCATTGGCAAGGGTGGTTGCCGTCTCATGTGTGCGTGGGACACCGCCGAATCCGATGTCGATGAATTTGTCGGAGATCTTAAATCGCTGCTGAAACGAAAATAATTATGATTAAGGACGTTAAGCAACTCATTCCAAATCGCTTCGAACCGACACTCGAACGAAGCAAGGGCTTCCTCGGGGAATTTAAAAAGTTCGCCATGCGCGGCAACGTCATCGATCTCGCCATCGGCGTCATTATCGGCGGCGCTTTCGGCAAGATCGTGAACTCCATTGTAAATGACGTTGTCATGTCGCCGCTCGGGCCATTGCTGGGCAAAGTTGATTTCAAGACGGTTTTCATTACGCTCAACGGCGCACGCTATCCTTCCCTTGAGGCTGCCAAAAAGGCCGGCGCTCCCGTGATTCAGGTTGGCAATTTTATTCAGGTCGTCATCGAATTCACGATTGTTGCTTTCGTCGTGTTCCTGGTCGTAAAACAGATCAATCGTCTCACGGCCAAAAAAGAAGCGGCCCCGCCACCGCCCGACAAAAAAGAATGTCCGCAATGCCTCGCCCAAATCCCGATCAAGGCAACGCGTTGCATGCAGTGCACGCAGCCCGTCAGTTAGCGTAATCCATGCCCGCGCGCTTGCGAGTCATCGGCGTCTCGAAAAGTTTCGGCGCCACGCGCGCGCTGCGAAATGTAAATCTCGAAATCGCTCCCGGCGAAGTCCATGCGCTGATTGGCGAGAACGGCGCGGGCAAAAGCACGCTGATGAAAGTTCTCAGCGGTGCTTGCCGGCCCGATGCTGGTCGCATCGAACTCGAAGGCCAGCCGTTCATTCCTGCCGATCCATTGCATGCGCGCCATTGCGGCATTTCAATGATCTATCAGGAGTTGAACCTCGCGCCGCACCTCAGCGTCGAGGAGAACATCCTGCTCGGCGAAGAACCGGCGCGTTGCGGCTGGCTGCAACGCGGCAAACGCCGAGAGTTGGCGCGCGCCGCTTTGAGCCAGTTGCGACACGAGAACATCCCGCTCGATGCACCTGTTCACACGCGCTCTATCGCCGAGCAACAGATCGTCGAGATCGCGCGCGCACTGGTCGGGCGACCCAAAGTCCTGATCATGGACGAACCCACCAGCAGCCTCACGCAAGCTGACGTCGAAAACCTCTTCCGCGTCATCGGTCATCTGCGTGAAAGCGGCGTCAGTGTCATTTACATCAGCCACTTTCTCGAAGAGTGCCAACGCATTTGCCAGCGTTACACTGTGCTGCGCGACGGCGAGTCAGTCGCGACCGGCGACATGACCTCGGCAAACCTGCGTGACATTGTGCATCTGATGGTCGGGCGGGAGATTCAGGAGGTTTATCCGCGGGTGCCGCACGAGATGGGCCAGCCGCTTCTGAAACTCCGTCAACTCGCCGGCCTGACCAAACCGCGTTCCGCCACGCTGACGTTGCGTGAAGGCGAAATCCTCGGCGTCGCGGGCCTGATTGGCGCCGGTCGCACTGAGACCGTGCGCGCCGCCTTCGGACTCGACTGCCTTAAAAGCGGCGAGGTGCTGGTTTATGGCCAGGACAAGACGTTCGCCGCGCCGAGCGATCGATTGCGCGATGGCATCGGGTTGCTCAGTGAAAACCGTAAGGAGGAAGGGCTCATGTTGAACCTGTCCATCGCCGACAATCTTACCCTTACCCGATTGCAGCCGCTGGCTTCCTGCGGATTCGTGCGCAGTGGCAAGCAGCAACGCGCCAGTGCCGAATGGATGCAGCGCCTGGACGTTCGCGCGAGCGATCCTTGGCAAACGGTCAGTGAACTCTCCGGCGGCAACCAGCAAAAGGTTGCTCTCGGCCGGCTGTTGCACCACGACGCCAGGATCCTGTTGCTGGACGAACCGACTCGCGGCATTGATGTCGGCAGCAAGGCCGAAATCTACCGTTGGATGGGCCAGCTCGCCGCCGATGGCCGCGCCATCCTGTTCGTGAGCTCTTACTTGCCTGAACTGCTCGGAGTGTGCGACACCATTGCCGTCATGTGTCGCGGCGTCATCACTCAAATCCGGCCGGCTGCCGAATGGACCGAGCACAGTATCATGGCCGCGGCGATCGGCCAATCATGAGGCGCGCCAGTTGGGGCCGCTTATGGACGTTGCTCGGCCCGTTCCTGATTCTCGTCTTCGTGAATCTGCTCTTTGCGGCTTTGCTCGCGTGGAAAGATTCGCGCAACGACTCGCAAGACCTGAGGTTCTTCTTCTCCCTCGCCAACCTCGTGATCGTCCTGACGCAAACGGTCATCGTGGCGATCGGGTCGCTAGGCATGACCATGATCATCGTGAGCGGCGGCATCGATCTCAGCGTTGGGTCGGCGATCGCGCTCACGAGCGTGCTCGGGGCGGTGATGATCCGCGATGGCAATCCGTTATCGTGGGTCGCGGCTGCCACGGTGCTTGCCGGTGGCTGCATCGGGCTTGTGAACGGATTTCTAATTGCCGCGTTTCGTCTCATGCCATTCATTGTCACGCTTGGCATGCTTGGCATCGCTCGCGGCATGGCGAAGTGGCTCGCGCAAAACCAAACGGTCAACTTTCCTGAATCGCCAATCGGTAACGTCATGAACATGCCTATGTTCGGTGAATCCATGCCACCTTGGGGAGTTGGCATTGCCATCCTGCTCGCTATGGTCATGACCGTCGTCATGCGGCAGACAATCTTTGGCCGGTACATCTTCGCCATTGGCTCGAACGAAGCCACGGCGCGCCTCTGCGGCATTCGCACGGGTCGCATCAAACTCCTGATATACACCATCGCAGGATTATTCGTGGGCCTCGCCGGCCTGATGCAACTCTCGCGTCTCCGACAGGGTGATCCGACCGCCGCCGCCGGGCTCGAACTCGACATGATTGCCGCCGTCGTTATTGGCGGCGCCAGCCTCAGCGGCGGCACCGGGAGCATTCTTGGTTCGATGATCGGCGCGCTCACGATGGCCGTCCTGCGCGTCGGCTCCCAATACATGGATTGGCCGACTTACATGCAGGAGATCATCATCGGCATTCTGATCGTGCTCGCCGTTGCCCTGGACCGGTTGCGCCAGAAGAGAAATGTCGCCTAAACCAAATTGTACCAATTGTCTCTCTGCCTTGGTTCGTAGCCTAAATCGCGGATGAGGCGTTGCATGTCGGCGACGCCCATGCGGTAGGTGGTGCCGGCCTGGCTGACAACGTTTTCTTCGATCATGATGCTGCCCAAGTCATTGGCGCCGAATTTTAATGCGATCTGGCCGATTTCCTGTCCTTGAGTGACCCAGGAGCTTTGGATGTTGGGCACGTTGTCGAGGTAAATGCGCGCGAGGGCTTGCATGCGCAAATATTCATGGGCGCCAACGGTCGGGGCTTTCAGGCGGGTGTTCTCGGCCTGGAATGTCCACGCGATGAAGGCGGTGAAGCCTTTGGTTTTGTCCTGTTGGGCGCGCAAGCGCTCGAGATGTTCGATGCGGTCTTCGATGGTCTCGACGTGGCCGAACATCATGGTGGCCGTGGACTTCAGTCCGAGCCGATGCGCGACATCCATCACGCTCATCCAATCGTCGGACATCGCTTTCAGCGGGGAAATGCGTTTGCGGACGCGATCGACGAGGATCTCGCCGCCGCCACCGGGAATTGAGCCAAGCCCGGCGGCCTTGAATTGGTCGATGATGTCTTCGAGCGGCAACTTGAAGACTTCGCGGAAATGGATGAACTCGCTGGGGCTGAATCCATGAATGTTGATCTGCGGAAACTTTTCCCGAATGTGGACCAGCAAATCCAGATACCATTGCATGGAGAGCTTTGGGTGATGGCCGCCCTGCATGAGAATCTGGGTACCGCCCAAGGCGATGGTCTCCTCGATCTTGCGGTCCAATTCCTCGAAGCTGATGACGTACGCATCGTCGTCGCCTTCCACGCGGTAAAAAGCGCAGAATTTACAATACACGTTGCAGACGTTGGTGTAATTGATGTTGCGATCAACGATGTAGGTGACGATGTGGTTGCCGCGCCCGGAATAGGCGCTGGCCTTTGCCAATTGGCGGCGGCGGTCCGCCAGGGCGCCCAAATCCTCCAAAGGGAGGTGGTAGAGGCGCAGCGCCTCGGCAGGGCTGATCCGCGCGCCTTCGCAGGTGCGGGCGAGCAGGTCGTCCAAAGCGGCATCGTAGATCACGTGGGCACAATAAATGCCAGAATAAATGAATTCTAGCCTTGAAATTTTCACGCAAAGATGATTGAATCCACGCACTCAATGGAAGTATGAGGGCGGATAGCCTAGAACAATCTATTGATGCCCTCGTCGGCGGAAGTCAAGCGAGGAGCATCTGTAAGTACCTGATTTTGAGGGGGTTGTGGGCTGCGTTCGGGGGTAGAACGAGCATGCACATGAAGGGCGGGGTGGGTTTTAACGAGCAATGGCATGCTGCCCGCTAATAGACAGAATTTGGATCACCGAATCGACGATAGGAAAAGCGACTCTATGCGAAAGACAAACTTGACGTTTCTCACATGGCTGGCCATCACCATCGGCGCATTTTGCGTCGCCGTGACTTCGGCGCATGCCCAGGCCGTAACGCCGATTTTTGGTTTTGACAACCAAAGCTGGCAGTATTACCAGGCAGGCAATGAGCCGGCCAATATCAGCGGCCTCAATTGGCGTACCAACACGTACAACGATACCGCGTGGCAGACTGGCTTTGGCTATTTCGCATTTGAGCCGGACAGCCCGGCAGAATACGATCCGCTGAACACGCCGTTGAACCGATACCTTCCGGACGGCACTACGCCAATTAACACCTATTATTTCCGCACGCATTTCAACTTTCCCATTAGCACGAACAACATCTTTTTGTATTTCACCAACGTCGTTGACGATGGCCTGGTGCTGTACCTAAACGGTGTCAGGCTCTACGACCTCCGAGTTTCCGCCAACCCGCCAACCTATGCCACTTTTGCCGGCGGCACGCCGGCCGAAGGAGCCAAGGAATTGGTCATCATGACCAATGGTGCAGCGCGCTTGCGCCAGGGTGACAACGTTTTGGCCGTTGAAGTGCATGATAGTTCCGCCACCAGTACTGATGTTGGCTTTGGGCTTGGTTTGGCATACCGCGGGCTTGCTCCAATCACTATTGTCCAGCAGCCTACTAACAGCGTCGACGCATTCATCGGCGACAGCCTGGATCTATCGGTTCAAGTGATCGGCGACAACCCGCGTTACTGGTGGTTCAGGGACACTGTTTTTACAGGTCAAACTAATGCCAACCTGAGGATCAATAACCTCCAAGTGACGAACTCAGGCAACTACTACGTGATCGTCAGCAATACCATCAGTGGTGCTCGCAGTTCCAATAGTGTCGTCACGGTCGTGCCGGACACGATTCCGCCGGAATTCACTGCTGCAGCTATTAATGAAGGCGACACCAATCGCGTCTACGCTCTATTCACCGAAGATGTATTGCCGGTAAACCTTCGCAATCCTTCCCTCAGCGCCACCAATCTTGCCAATTATTCCCTTACAGAAGTCGGTAATACGAACAACAAGATTACCATCACTACCGTTACGGTTGGCCGCGGCCAGAAATCCGTGCGTCTGACGCTCGCCACCAACATCGATTGCAGCAAAGAATACGTGCTTCGAGTCAGCAACCTCACCGATACACGCACCAATCTGATGTCGCCAAATCCCGGTTACCAGATTGTCGGTTGCGTTTACCGGGCCAACATCGTCGACTTCCAGGCATTCTGGAATTTTAACGCCACATACGTTGGAGCTGATCCTGGGCTGCCGACCAACTGGTATACTACGAATTATCAGGTCGACGGCACGTGGTCGGGCGGTTTTGCGCCATTCTATTACGCGCAGGGTTGCTTCAGTAATTGCTACGGATCTTTTGGGGTTGCCTGCCCTGGCCAAGGCACGCCAACGTCAGTTGGTTATCCCACCTATGCGTTCCGGAAGGAATTTGTCGTGAATTCAAATTCGCCAACAATCGGGCTGTTGCGGCTGTCGCATGTGATCGATGACGGGGCCATTTTTTACCTGAATGGCAAGGAATTGCTCCGCTATAACATGACGAACGCGCCGGTGGATTTTAATTATCTGGCTCCATGTCTCCCGGTCGCGCAGTGCCAAACCCAATCCTACACTTTGGATAACCTGATAATCGGTACCAATCTCTTTTGCGTCGAAGTCCATAGCTGCGATGAATTCACAGGCGCCGACTTCATGTTCGGTTGCGAAATGGATATTATTTTTACGAACTTCCCTACGGTAATTCCCGAAATAAAGATCAGACAGACATCGAATCCGAAGCGGGAAATCCTGAGTTGGCAGCCGCGCGGCTGGCGATTGCAGACGACTACGAACGTCGGCAACCCTGCTTCCTGGGCTAACGTAGTCGGCATCACCACTAACTTCACCGGCTACACTAATAACCCCACGGACCGCTGGCGCTTCTGGCGGCTCTGTCGACCATAGCCGGAAAAACGACGATATATGTGGCCGCGTTCGTTGAGGGCGCGGCCACTTTGCTTTCAAGGCACGCGAGGATTGACTTTCAATTTCCCTGGACGGATTTTTGCCGCATGCCGCGCACCATATTGGTCGCTCCGGACAAGTTCAAAGGCACGTTGACCGCTGCGCAAGCGAGCGAGGCAATTGCCGCCGGATGGCGTAGCGCGCGAAGCGCGGACCGCATCGAGTTATTGCCCATCACCGACGGCGGCGATGGCTTTGGAGAAATGGTGAGTGGCTTGTTAAAGGCCACACCCCAGACAACGAAATTTGTCGACGCTGCCCATCGGCCCTGCGGGGTCACCTGGTGGTGGCATGAACAATCCAAGACTGCGATCATCGAGTCGGCGCGGGTCATTGGGCTGGCGCAGCTTCCGGCCAACAAATATCACCCTTTCGAACTGGATACTCGGGGTTTAGGCGAGGTTCTGATTGCCGCCGCAGAGAAAGGCGCGCGCGAGTGCCTTATCGGCATAGGGGGTAGCGCGACCAACGACGGTGGTTTTGGGATGGCTGGCGCACTCGGCTGGCAGTTTTTCAACGATCACGATAATAAGGTCCTGCGCTGGACAGAATTGCATTCGTTGGCCCAAGTCCGGCCGCCGGATAAACAGCGGTTGTTCGAGCGTGTGAGGGTGGCGGTGGACGTGCAGAATCCGCTGCTCGGGCCACAAGGCTGCACGCGGATTTATGGGCCACAAAAGGGGTTGAAGCCGGCGGACTTTGAGTTCGCCGAACGTTGCCTCCAACAACTTGCCGCCATTCTCAGCAAGGAACTGCATTTGAACTGCGCGGACGAGTCCGGCGCCGGCGCTGCCGGCGGGTTAGGTTATGGTCTGCGCTGCTTTGTTGGAGCGAAACTCGAACCGGGATTCAGTCTCTTCGCGCGCTACGCGAATCTCGAGCAGCGCCTCAGAAAGATCGACTTGGTCATCACCGGCGAGGGCGCCATCGACAGCTCGAGCCTTATGGGCAAAGGGGTAGGGGAACTCGCCTCCCTCTGCAAACGCCTCAACGTCCCGTGCATTGGCATCGGCGGCATGGTCACCGCCAGTGATGCCTTCGAGAAAACGTATGCTCTCACGCCCGGCTTCGTGTCGCAGGAAGAAGCCTTCGCAAACCCGGCCATGCACCTCCAGGCGCTGGCCGCTAAAGCCGCCCACGAATTATGACCCACGACCTTTCGCTCTGGCGCGAACTGCGCCGCATTTCGGACTGTTATCTTGCGTGGGACGAAATCACCCGGGACGCAGCGCTGTTTGACATTCCCGGCGATGTCGACGCTGTTTTGAAAGTCATTCAGAACGATGACCTCCAGTTGCGACATGTGTTTCTGACGCGTGAACACTCAGTCGATGCCTTGCGTGCACACTTTCCAAAATTCCTCTCGCACACCAGTTCCAAACACGCCCTACCTCAGCACCGAAATCGGCCAAACGATTTCATTCATCTCGGCAGCCTTCGCATTACCAATCGTGCGCTGCTCGATGACAAAGTCGCGTACGTTATCGGCAACTGGCCCGAGGACGCCCCGCATGTGGTCGTCCTCGACAGCCTTCAAGAACTGCCCAAACAGATCACGCGCGAAAAGATTCTGAACCTGCCGCCGGAAACGCTCATCTGCGCGTCGGACGCGTCCATCATAACAGTCGCGCAGCTAACTGCTGACCTAAACTCTCAGCCTGTGTGATGGGTCCTGTAATTTCACCGCGGCGCGGCGGGTTGGCGAAAAACGATGCCGCGCGGATGTGGAGCTGAACTCCGTGCGCTTCGGCATACGCAGCGACCGGCACCTGGCAACCGCCACCCATGCCTTTGAGGAATGCGCGCTCAGCCGAGACACAGGCAAACGTGATCGGATCATTTAGTC
>DATENK010000355.1:0-7985 GCA_035275085.1 Verrucomicrobiia bacterium
TAGCTAACAATGCCGGTCGAGGGGACTTTGATGCCCGCAATAGAGCGGACGTGTGGCTCAATTTCCCGGACTTGATCGCCGGTGAGGCGTGAAACCGCGAGCTGGTTTTCGAGGCCGCGTTTGTAAAGGTTTTCCAGCCTCGGGAGTTCGTCTTGCTCGGTGGCGACGATGACCTTGCCGCAAACTTCGTGAGCGATGCCGTGCTCGCGACAAAATTCAACCATCGAAGCGCTACCTTCCCGCGCGAACCGCGCCTTGTAGCTGCCAGGCTTATAGTAGATGCCGGAATGGATCACGCCACTGTTGCGGCCGGTTTGGTGCGCGGCGAGTTCCTGGTCCTTTTCCAGCACCACGATGGAAGCGCCTGGTTGGCGGCGGCTAAGCATGCTTGCGGCAGCCAAACCGACGATTCCGCCTCCAATGATTGCGCAATCGACTCGCATCAAGCCAAGGTCATCTTGCGGCAGTAAAATCCTTCCGCGAATTGTGTGGGTGAATTGGATTCCATGCCGCGAATGCGCAGCGTTGAGTAAAACAAATCTTCTGAAAACCAGTGTTTATTGCGTTGCGTACCAAAATGTTGCATCAGGTATTGGACCTTTGTGGCACAAATCGGTTTGCTGAGCGGCACGAAGAAATTGGGGGAACTGAAATCGCCGTCGTATTTCGGGATCTCATATTCGAGCACCATATGGCTGCGATACGTGTTCCACGTGAGTTCGCAAAGAAGGCGATGGTCCTGGTGCAGGTCATTGCGAAAATGCGTGAAGACCAGGTCTGGTTGAAAAGTGCGTTTCAATTCCTCGAAACAATCTTTCACTTCACCGCCGACGTACGGGAGAAAGCCGTCGCGAAATGATTTGATGACGACGGTTTTCTTTGGTGCATCGCGCAGAAAAGATGCCGCACTCGCCTCGGCTTCCCGCGAACGATCGGCGTTCGAGCAGAACACCAGCCAATAAACTTCCAATTGCTTGTGCAGTTCGAGCAGCCGGAGAATAGTGCCGCCGCAACCGATTTCTATATCGTCGCTATGCGCGCCGAGGCAAAGGACGCGCTGCACCGCCGGCAAGTTACAGCCGATCACTTGCGGGTCTCCCACACGGCCCAGGGCGCCCTGCCCTGCGCGAAAATGTCGTCGAGCTCCTGCTTTTCCTTGAAGGTGTCCATGCAGGCCCAATAACCATCGTGGCGGTAGGAAATCAGTTGGCCCTCTTCGATCAAACGATGGAATGGCTGTTCAACCAGTTCTTCGCCTTGCTTCATGTATTTGAAGATTTCGGGCCGAAACACAAAGAAACCGCCGTTGATCCGGTTGCCGGCACGTTGGATGTGTTCGATGCCTTTGACGAGACCAGTGTCGTCGGCCTGAATCAGGTGAAAACTGGCCTTCGGTTTGACCGCGACGAAACAGCCGATCTTTTTGGAGCGCCGCAAGGTTTCGATCACTTCCGGCATTGGGATGTCCGAGAGGCCGTCGGTATAATTCGCCAAAAAGAATTCCTCGTTATGGACGAATTTTTCGGCCGCTTTGAGGCGCATGCCCACGTTCGAGTGCAGGCCGGTATCGACAAAGGTCATGTGCCAATCGTCAATATCCTTGCTCAACAGCTCGACATCCTTGCCGCCTTTGGAGAGCACGAAATCATTCGTGATGCACTCGTCGTAATTAAGAAAGTAACGTTTGATGACGTCCGCCTGGTAGCCGAGGCACAGAATGAAATCTTTGTGGCCGAAGTGGGCATAATACTTCATCACGTGCCAGAGGATCGGACGATAGCCGATCGGCACCATCGGTTTTGGAATGGTTTCCGAATACTCCCGCATCCGCATCCCAAACCCACCGCAAAAGAGAACCACCTTCATGATTTCTGTATAATCAGTTTTTCCAGCCAACTTTCGCCGCGAAAATGACGGTATTGTTCGGCGCGCAAGCGGTCGGCAAGACGGCCGGAAGGAAGTTCGACATCATCGTAAGTAATAACTTCGTCCTTCTTTATCGCGCGCTTGAGTTTGCAACCTTCGACCAAACCCTCGGGCAAATAGCGCTTGCTGCTCATTTCATCAACATTTACGGCTTCGCCGTAGGTCATATACATCCCGTAATCGTCCAGGATTTCGCCGCTATTCAGATCGCGTTTCGCGACGGCACAAACTTCGACGACAGGTCCGGCGAGTGGTTTGGCGACCGAATCCCGGAAAAGCACGACGCGGGCAATGGCATTGTGGACTTCGAAATGGACCAGATGATATGGAATAAAAAAAGAATAGAGCGGGCCTTCCCCGAGCTTGTAGAGGTTCAAATAATGCTGCTGTTTGGGATCCGTATGTTCACCAAGGCAGTAAACCTTCGTTAGCGGCGTGCCCACGACGTAATCGATAATACCACCAAGCTTTCGGACCTCGTTAATGTCATACAATTTACCGATTTGCATGACATCGCCTTTGTATTCAAGGCCGCGTGACATGCCGCGCGTGCGGACCTTGAAGCCGGTGGCGTTGGCGACGATTGCCTGTTCGAAACTGATCTTGGAACCGTCGGCAAAGCTGGTGACCATGGCCGGGTTTTGCCCCCATTTCTCGGCGAAGCCCTTTTGCGTGGTGGGATTGCGGTACGGATCCTGTAAGCCTTTAACATTTCCCATGACACGCGGGGTAAGGCCCAGACCTTTGACCCAACGATACAGATTCAGCTGGACGCCGGGCTCGTCTCCTTCGCAGGCGGACAGAATGACGCCTTCTTTGGCAGCGTAGGTTTGCAAAATAGGGCCAACGGTCCCATCAATCTCGGCGTTCATCAGCACCACGTCCTTCTTGTGCTTGAACGCTTCGAGACACACCCGCGAGCCGAATTCGACGGAGCCCGTGACGTCGACCAGTACGTCGATCTGCTCTGAGCGGGCGAGCAAAAAGGCATCTTCGGTGATGACCGCCTTGCCTGCACGGATCGCGTCATCGAGCTGGTTTTGCTTCGACGCGACGATTACGTCCTCGATGCCGGCGTAATTGTAGAGGTGGAGCGCTTTCTTTAGATTGCGTCCGTAAATGGCTGCCATGCGCATTCCCGGCACGCTGTTGACGATCTGGTTCGTCAGCCCCTGGCCCATGAAGCCGGCGCCAATCAATCCCACGCGAATGGGTTTGCCCTGCTCCTGCCGGGCTTTCAATGCATTATCTACAATTATCATACGAAATCGCCAGCGTTTTAGACCTGCATTCGTCGCTTGAGTTCAGTCTCAATTTTCGCGAATGGCAGCCAGGCCCGGTCTTTATCGGAAATTGCCGTCACGGGCAGCGGCCATTTCAGGCCAAGGGCGGGGTCATTATATAGCAGGCCGCCTTCGCAGCCGGGCGTATAGAATTCCCCGACCTGATAGCTCGTATCGGTATTGTCGCGCAACACCTGATAGCCGTGCCCGAACCGCTCCGGGACATAAAGGGCGCGCTGGTTGTCCTCATTCATTTCCACGGAAATGTGCTGCAGGAACGTGGGGCTTTCGGGACGCAAATCAACGATGATGTCGAGGATTGCGCCCCGCGTGCACCGAACAAGTTTCGTTTCCGCCGCCGGTGGATATTGGAAGTGCATTCCACGCATTGTGCCCTGGCGAATGTTGTGGGCGACGTTCGCCTGGGCGATTGTCGATTTCAGGCCATGCGCGTCGAACTCCTTTTGGCAGAACGCACGGGCAAAGAAGCCGCGGTCGTCCTTCTTGCGGTCCAATTCAATGATGAACGCGCCTTTCAGTTTTGTTTCGGTGAAGATCATAATTAACTGAGTGCCTCAGGTTTGGTCCAAAAGAAGTCTTTGTCAATCTGTCCCGTCTTAATCAGGTATTCGAGCTGTTTCAACCGCGTGAAGCCGCGGTGCTGGAACACCTCGCCACCCATCTGGATGCGCCGGAACACTTCATAGAGCTGTTTCGCACCACGACGAGCATCCCACTGGCAACGAAACGCCGGCAGGTGTTTGCGAATTTTGTCGAATGAGACGCGATAACTGCGATTGTCGGGGCTGGGCGGGCCGAAGCTTACCTTACAGCCGGGGAATGCTTCGCCGACAATTTCGGCTACCTCACGGACCCGATAATTCTGCGCCGTATCGCCGACATTGAAGATTTCATTATGAATCTTTTCCGGCGGAGCTTCGAGCGCCGTGATAATGGCCTGGCAAATATCAAGGCCATGCACGAGCGGCCGCCAAGGCGTGCCATCGCTGGTCATTTTGATTTCGCCGGTGGTAAATGCGAGGCCGGCGAGGTTGTTGAGGACGATATCAAAACGCATGCGCGGCGACGCGCCAAAGGCGGTAGCGTTCCGGAAATACGTTGGCGAAAAATTGTTGCTCGCCAGCGTTTTAACATCGCGTTCAACGAGTGTTTTGCATTCCGCGTAAGCAGTTTGAGGCTTTACCGGCGAATTCTCGGTGACAAACTCATCTGTTCCGACGCCATAGACGCTGCAGGAGGACATGTACACAAACCGCCGCACGCCTGCTTTACGTGCCAGCTCAGCCAGACGTACTGAGCCCTTGTGGTTGATGTCGTAAGTGATGTGCGGCGCGAGGTCACCGGCGGGATCGTTAGACAATTCCGCCATGTGGACGACCGCGTCAATCCCCTTGAGATCGGCATCATCGATTTGCCTGATGTCTTTCGCGAGAGTCTTAGGCGTGGCGCCCGGCGGATTATACAGCCAGCCAACTTTATAGTAACCGGTGTCAACACCGATGACTTCGTGCCCTTGCCGCAGCAAAAGCGGGGCAAGTAATGAGCCAAGGTAACCTTCTGTGCCCGTAACGAGTACGTTCATAAGCTATAAACCCCTTCTGAGAAGACTAAGGTATGGTGACAACGCGATAAAATAAATAACTGCGAGTCTCTGCAGCAATGTCTACAAATGAACTGATTCCGCTGTCACTCTGGACCGTACCGATCGGCTTCCAATCCACGAGGTCGGTGGAGGCTTCGATCTGACACGTCTCCCCGGGTCCCGCGGTAACTGTGATCTCCACTGAGCCGTCAACTGCTGAGTGGTTGATGGAAAGGGTGGGATGATGGATAGCACTGGCGTCCGCCGGCGAGGCTGAGGTACTGGAGGAAGTGGTCGTGATCGTGAGGCTCCAGCCAGCGGCAAGGCTGCCCTGGTCGCCGGCGCCGTCATCAGCGGCATACAGAGACCAAAGGCCGTTAGCCGTCAGACCGTTGAACGCGGACAGGTTCGTGCCGTACGGTCCCGGCGGCGCAGGCGCCGGAAAAGAATCGCCGGTCTGGTAGTCCGTGGGTTTATAAGTGCCGGAAACCAAAGTCGCTTGCGGCAGCAATCCGCTTGCGGCATCAGAGAGGGAAAGATTTATCCCAGTCACGCCAATGCCACCCCCTGCGTCGGACATCAACATGACTTTCTGCCCGCCCGGCCCGACCAATAAGATGTCCACATCTGAAGGAAAGGTATGACCGAAACCATTGAGTCTCGCAACCACCTGCGTGATTGTTCCAGCCATCCCGCTGACGTTGATCGTTGAGGGATAAGGAGTGCCGGCGCCTACATCCGGTATGGTGATCGACGCGGCATTGGTGAAGGAGCGACTGATGGTCACGGTGGTACTAACCGTTAAAACAAACGTATCGCTGGCGGTGTTTAAGCCGTCACCGACCGTGATAGTAATTGCGGCATTTCCACTCTGCGCCGCAACGGGTACGACGGTAACTGTGCGATTGGACCCCGAACCGCCAAAGGTAATGTTCGAAATGGGAACGAGCACTGGGTTGCTCGAATCGGCGCTGACGGCCAGACTTCCCGCAGGCGTCTCGACGTCGCCAATGATGAAGGGAAGCGGGCCAGTGGTGCTGCCAACGCCGATGGATTTATCACTGATGTCGGAAATCGTCGGCACGTCGTTTACTGCAACAACGGTGACTGTAAAGTTGGTGCTATTACTTAATTGCCCATCGCTCACCGTCAATGTAACCGTCGCCACGCCGTTTTGATTCGGTGTTGGCGTGACCGTTACCGTACGGTTGGCGAGGCTTCCGCCGACAACAATGTTGTTGGTCGGAACGAGCGCCGGGTTGGATGAGGCGCGACTCACAATTAAACTCCCGGCTGCAGTTTCCGCATCCCCGACCGTGAACGACAAGGGGCCGGTGGTTGTGTCCTCATTAATCGTCTGGGCGGGAATGCTGGAAATTGTGGGCGCCGTGTTATTTGCAACCGTTATGGTAAGCACAAAGCTGTCACTCACGGTGGTTATGCCATCGCTGACCGAAATTGTGATCGGAACGGCGCCGCTCTGGCCTGTCGCCGGCGTAATGGTCACGCTGCGATTGGCGGCGCTGCCGCCAAAGACGATGTTTCCGTTCGGCACAATCGTCTGATTCGAAGACACGCCGCTGACGACCAAGGCCGTCAGCGCAGTGTCAGGATCGCTGAGCGTGAAAGGAATCGCCGCCGTAGCTGTGTTGAGGGTCGTCGATTGATTCGGAATGTCGCTGATGGTGGGTGGCGCCGAAGCCGAGCCAGTGGTCGTAATCGTCAGACTCCAACCGCTCGCAAAACTGCCTGAGTCCCCGGTGCCATCATCAATCGCATACAGCGACCATGTTCCATTGGGATTAGACCCGTTGAAGGCCGACAAAGTCGTGGCATAGCTGCCGGCCGGGACGGGCGTTGGGAATGCGTCACCCGTCTCGAAGTCGGTAGCTTTGAATGTACCCGACAACAACGCTGTTGATCGCGGCAGACTGGCGGTTGCGCTGTCCGAAAGGGTCAGGTTTACGCTCGTGACAGGAACGCCGCCACCGACATCAGACATAAGCATAACTTTCTGTCCGGTAGGTCCGACCAGCAAAACATCCACGTCATTGGGCCAGGTGTGGCGAAAACCATTGAGCCGCACGATGACTTGAGCGACTCCGCCGCCGAGACCGCTGACGTTGATCGCAGAGGGATATGGATTCGCCACGCCGACACTGGGGATCGAGATGGCGGCGGGATTCGTAAACGACAGTGCGACGGCTTGCGGCGGGGCAGCCGTGACCGTGAGCGTACCGTCTACATGCGCGATATTGTAGTTTGGCGCAGATGCTCCGCTTGCCAGGATGCGGTAAGAGCCAATGGGACTGCTCGCCGTTGCCGCGGTGGTTAAGCTCACTGGCGTAGTGAGGACCGCCGGTGTGTCGCCGTTAACAAAGCCGCTGTAAGTCGCCGTGAATGGCGGATTAGTCTGACCGACCATGCGGCTCTTGTTGTCAGCAGTGATCGTCAGTGGTGCCCTGGTAACCGTCAAAGTGCCGTTCACGAACGAAATGTTATAATTCGCCGCCGTGGCGCCCGCCGCAGTTATGGGATAAGAGCCTTCCGGGCTGCCGGTTGTGGCACTGGTGTTCAAGGAAACAGGCGTTGCAAGGCTTGAGATACTGTCGCCATTAACGAAACCTGAGTAAGCTGCGGTCAATGGCGGATTTGGAGTGCCATAGACTTTCGCTTTGTCAGCCGCCGTTATGGTCAGATCGCGCTTGAGCACATTGATCGAAACCGCCTGTGTTATCGAGCGATAATTGACGAGATCGGCGGGCGTGAATACCACGGCGAGACTCTGAGCATTTCCTGCATTCAGGACAGTGCCAGCCGGCGGGTTGTAAAGGAAACTGCCCGGAACGTTGGCGGTTGCGTTTAGCTGTGCGGAATCCAACGCCGTTCCATACGTGATCGCCCCAGGAGCCAGCCACGTGAGGACAGGGTTTTCCGGCGTGATGGTAAGATTACCGTTTACTTGCGTGATCAGGTAGTTCGCCGCGGCTGCGCCTGTGATCTCAATCGGGTAAATGCCAACCGGACTCATTACCGTCGCCGGTGTACTCAACACGGCGGGAGCATCGAGACTTGCGGGCGTATCACCGTTTACAAACCCGCTGTAGCTCGCCGTGAACGGCGGATCGGATTGCCCAAAAACACGCGTCTTGTCATCCGCAGTTATTGTCAGG
>DATENK010000356.1:0-3031 GCA_035275085.1 Verrucomicrobiia bacterium
CAGCGTTTGGCATCAACAATCAGGGAAAAATCGTCGGGAGTCTCAGTGGATGCACCGATGATCCCGGCGACATCACGTTCGAGACGGCGTTCTACGTCGAGACAGGTCAACCCATGGCCGATCTCAATACCCTGATTACTCCGTCATCATCGAACATCCATGTTGTTGATGCCTGGAATGTCAATGATCGAGGTGAGATTTTCGGAAATGGGAAATTGCCAGATGGCTCGGAGCGTGCGGTGTTGCTGGTGCCGATCAATAGGCCTTAGAAACAGTTCGCAAGATAATTTAACCAAAGCAGGCATGCGCGCGTGAGGTCGTGCGCATGCTTGCGGGCGTGCTTGGCATGATTCCGCGTTTTGGTGCAAAATGGCCGCGTGCTCGACGCGGCAATCTCAGAACCCACTGGGGAACGTTTTCAGGCAACGCCTTGGAGCATTGTTGTTGCTGCGGGTGCTACGACCGAGCCGCGGGCACAGGCTGCGCTTTCCGAATTGTGCCGCATCTATTGGCGACCCATCTATGCGTTCCTCCGACGCAGCGGCTATGACTCACACGATGCGCAGGACATGACTCAATCGTTTTTTCAGCACCTCCTCGAAAACGAAACGCTGCGACGTGTTTCGCGGGAGAAGGGACGCTTCCGGAGTTTTCTTATCGGCGTCTTGAAGCGTTGCCTGGCTCACGAGCAAATGAAACGGAATACGTTGAAGCGCGGCGGCGGAACGCAATTCATCTCCACAGACGAACTTCATAGTGAAGAGTTGCATCACTTGCGCACCCGTTATGAAGCCGCACCAGATGAAATCCTCGATGCGCGATGGGCAGGCGTGATCCTGGAACGCGCACTTGAAACTGTTCGCTGCAAATGCGCCGCTGAAGACAAGGCCGACGTGTTTGAAATGTTGTCGCCGTTTCTGGGAGGAAACAAACCGAACGTAACTTATCAGGAGGTCGCCGATCGCATGAGCGTCGAATTGGGCGCAGTGAAAACGCTGATCCATCGTCTGCGGCAGCAATTCGCCGACGCGGTGCGGTGGGAAGTAATGCAGACGGTAAGTGCGCCACATGAAGTGGACGATGAACTGCGGCAACTGCGCCGTGTATTCGCGCGAGTCGGGGAGAAGCAAACGCTGTAACGACAATGGAACTGCTTGCGCAACACAAAATCTGCGAGACCTGCGGCTCGTCCGTGGAACTTGAAATGCCGAGTGGCTTCTGCCCGGCGTGTTTGCTAACCACAGCGCTCGAGGGGTCGCAGACACTGGCAGCCGGTAGTTGCATTGAAGATTACGAACTTCTCAATGAAATTGCGCAGGGCGGGATGGGGATTGTTTATCGTGCGCGGCAGCGTGCGCCTTCGCGCGTCGTCGCGGTGAAAATGATTCTGCCGGCTCATTTAAATTCGCCCGGCGCGGTGAAGCGTTTTCGCGCGGAGTCGGAAACCGCAGCGAGTCTCGAACACGCAAACATTTTGCCGATTTACGTTGTAGGCGAGCACAAAGGCGCGCCGTTTTTCAGCATGAAGTTTGTGGAGGGCGGAACGCTTTCTGCGCGAATCGATAATTATCGTGACAAGCCGCGCGCGGCAGCGGCCTTAATCGCCACACTTGCCCGCGCTGTGGCGTATGCGCACGAGCACGGCGTTTTGCATCGTGATCTAAAGCCAGCAAATGTTCTTTTCGATGCAACTGATAAACCGTACGTGAGCGACTTCGGTTTGGCGAAATGGTTGCAGCGCGAATGCGATCTCACCCAAACGCTCGCCATTCTTGGCACGCCGTTCTACATGGCGCCGGAGCAGGCGACCGACTCGCGTCACGTCACTGCCGCGGCTGATATCTATAGCCTCGGCGCAATTCTTTATCACGTCCTTGCTGGTCATCCGCCATTTGGCGGCGAAACACCGATGGAAGTGCTGCATCGGGCTACTGCTGAGGAACCAGCGTCTCTGCGCCTGACCAATCGCCGGATACCGCGCGATCTGGAAACAATTTGCCTTAAATGTCTCGAGAAAGAACCTGCTGCGCGTTACGTGTCTGCTGCCGCGCTTGCCGATGATCTTGAACGTTTCTGCGCGGACCATCCAATTCGAGCGCGTCCGATTGGCCTAACGAGTCGAGGCTGGCGCTGGTCACGCCGCAACCCCGTGCTGGCAGGGCTGAGCGCGACGACGCTCGTATTGGTGATCGTCATCGCGGCTCTTGTGCCGCTCCGGCGCGAAACAACGGAACACGTGGCCTCAGCGAAGGCCGTGGCCGTTCTGCCATTCCAAAGCTCTAGCGATGATAAACAGAATGCGTACATCGGCGAAAGTATTCAGGATGAAATTTTAGCTGATTTGACCAGGATCGGCGACCTCAAGGTGATCGGCCGTCGCAGCGCGGAGCAATTTCGCGATAGCAAGCAAAGCATGCGCGACATTGGTGGGGCTCTTGGTGTAAGTCACGTGCTCGAAGGCACGGTGCGCAAAGCTGGCGATCGCATACACGTTACGACGCAACTCCTCGATACCCGCAACGATACGCAAACCTGGGCTGAAACGTACGATCGCGACGTAGCGGACTTGTTCATCATTCAAAAGGACATCTCGCAAGAAGTTGTCTCACGCTTGAAAATCGCGTTGTCGCCGGAGGAAAAAGCCGCCATTGAAGAGAAACCGACCGACGATAAAGAGGCCTATAATCTTTACCTGCGGGCGCGCTCTCTCGTTTACCAATTTGGCCGCACCGGGAAAGCCGCAGCCGAAGATGCCGCGAAAGCGATTACGCTGCTGGAGTCAGCCGTCGCGCGCGACCCCAGGTTCACTCTCGCCTCCTGCGTCCTCGCTGATGCGCATTTGAATATTCTGGAATTGGGTCGTTGGGACAAGGCGCGGGTTGAAAAAGCGAAGGAAGCCATTGACGCGGCACTCCGGCTCTCGCCAAATTCCGCAGAAGCACATCTTCGCAAGGCGCGGTATTTTTTTCAGATGGCCGATGACGTTGACGCCGCGGAAAAAGAGTTGGCGATCGCGGCAGCTGGGTTGCCA
>DATENK010000357.1:0-3328 GCA_035275085.1 Verrucomicrobiia bacterium
GAGCGCTCTACTGAACCTGCTCGTGGCCGCGACAACGTGCCGGTGTAGGTAGGATGTGGAACGCGATACCTCGCGTCGGGATGCCCGTAAAAAGCCCGTTCCGTAGCATCCAAATCTTGAACAAGTCTCTTGCCCACTGCATGGGAGTGGAAGTGGCTATGCCAGGAAGGTTCAATCGTGAACCAGAGCTTGGGGCCAGTGAACCGGAGTAATTCGTCACTCGGATCGTACAGCACAAGCAACGCATCCGCTTCCTCGAGCGGCACCCGCGGAGAATACAGGATGGACCCTAAACGAAAATCATTCCATGAATCGGCATTGAACTGCTGCGAAACAACTCTGCACCTGTATTCAGTTTTCAGGGCGGTCTCCTTCATGGCGAGGTTGAACCGCGAACAGGCCAATGCGATCTCGTCATCCGGTCAACCAAACATGAATTCTTTTTTTAGGGCCGGTGTGGCTAGCCGTGTCCGCCGGAGGGATCCCAAAAGCATTCGCACCGTTTGAATCCGATTATGCCGACCGCTTGCGTTGTTGCCGTGACCGACACGGCAAACCGCAGCGCTGAACGGGACGGTCGCCAGCCGCTCGCCCAAATACGCAAACTGCGCCTCGGCACGTGACGGCGTGTCGTTCAAAAGGAGTGTGCCAGTCGCCGCACCGGGGACCAGCGAGTAGAGATCAGTTGCTTCGATTTGCTGGCTTGCTTCGTCGAGTTTAGCGCCTTCACAAGAATTCAGAAATGGTCCGGTCCGATCCGCCATGTCGTTCCTGATGATCAAACACGAACCACAGCAGCGATCGAACTGTTCCGTGCGCTGAATCAAATGGGGGAGGGTTGAACGCCAGACCCAGCCGTGCTTGATGCGGTAGCCAGCTTTGTCTTCCGCCGAACCTAACCACTCCACCAGGCGGGAACTCACCAGGTCATCCCAGTCAACCTTCATCACGTACTGCGGATTCCATGTGCATTTCGCGTAGTCCCAAGCCGCCGCCAACTTGATCATCTTGTCCTTAACTGCTGCAACCCAGTAGCCGCCTTCTCGTGACGGCAAAGGATGATCGAGTGATAGAAATTTTAATCTTTCGTCTTGCGGCAGTGGAAAGTCAGGAGGCTCGTGGCCGACTACTACAACGCAATAGTCTCCGGCAGTTGAGTTAAATACGGAGGCCAATGTTTGCTTGAAATAAGCGCAGGCAAGATGCCAGTCCCTCACGACACGGGCGGATGCCATTGGAATCAGAAAGACAACTCTTGGTCTCTGGCTCATCGCATGTTCAGTTTCGTGTACTCCGCGATTTGCGAGCAGCGCCTTGGAAGCGACGCCGGAATTTGCTGCTCAACACGGGCTGTTCCTCACTCAAGACTGCCAGCCAGGCGCCGAGTTCACCATGCTGCCTTCGATGATGCTCCAGCCGTGCGATTGTGAATGGGCGTGAATAGTTACCGCGGTCAATCAGAAATGGTTTGCGCCCGCAAAAGTGCGCTACGCGTGGGCGCCTGACGTTCTTGGGAAAATGCCACTTACTATCCGCACAATCCTGTTTCAATTCGGCCATGCCGTGGTGCTGGCTTATGTGTTGCAGATCCGACATGGCAACTTTGAGTTCGCCGCGTTGCCTCATCGAGTGAACAAGATAATTCAAAATCGGTTGCTCGTAGAAATCGCCAAATAATCCCGGTGTTTCCTGCCCCCACAATTCCGCGTCCAGCCATTTTTCAAATGGAATAGCGTCGCGTCTGCATGCAAATGCGCCGGAAGAAAAATAGGCGTGCCCACGCCAATCAAAATCGGGGTCAAATCGTTTTAACTTTGATGGATCAAAATAAAAATGCGGCAGCCAGGATGGAATTCCGGTGGCTTCTGCCGGGACGGAAATTTCACTCCAGAAAATTTGAAAGTCGACGTCGGTGCGGATCTGTGGAGTAAAGTCGCCCCAGACAATCGCGTCCGAATCCAGCCAAACGTAAAATTCGAAGGGCCCCTCCCACATCGCGGCTAGTTTAGCGCGGCCGCTCCCACTAATCAGATTGCGCATTCTTTGCGAGGAGAGTTCTGAAACGCGTAAAACGATCAGATCGTATTCTCTCTCCAAATCAGATACATCAAAATCGCCATCTACCGTCAGGCAAATAGGCACGTCGGGGCAGTAGTATCGCATGCTCGCCAGTGTGGCTTGAACCATGAACTTGTCACCGGCATGGCAACCGGTCACAAAACCAAAGGGCGCCTGTTGCTTCACGTGAGGACTGGCTGTTTGCGCTGTGCGTTTTGACGGAACGAAACGCACTCCCGATATAGCTGCGCAAATGCGTTGCAGAATGAACTCGCCGCGTTGCGAGTATGCGCAGTTTCTTCGGCAAGCTTCCCCAATCCCCGGCGGAATTGCAGCGAATTCCGCAGCTTGGTAATGCCTTCGATCAATCCGACGCCATCGTTCGGTCGGCAGAGAATAGCACCCTGGCCATGAGGCGCAGCTTCCGGAACTCCACCTACTCGAAAAGCCACAACCGGTGTCCCACAGGCCATCGCTTCCACGAGCGTAAGTCCGTAGGTTTCCATCAATGAAGCGCTGACAAAAACATCCGCAGCTGCCAGGAGCTCCGCCAGATCACGCCGATCGCGAATGCCACCTGTAAATCGAACATTCAGGCCCCTGGGAACCGGCACGGCGCCTTCGCCAAATGCCAAAACGATTACGCTATCAAGATCTGGCAACGCCGACAGTTGCTCGAGCAACCACGGCACATTTTTGTTTGCATCGGCGAGCGACGCACCGCCTGTCACGATGACAAACGCATCTTCGGACAACTCGAGACGTTTTCGGCACAGCGCCTTGTCCTGCGGTTTAAAAACTGTCGTGTCGATACCGGGCGCAATTACCTCCACCCCACCGCAAGCGTTGGCTATTGGGCTTCGCCCAGCGATTTCGGCCAGCCAGTGACTGTTTGCGACCATCCGCGCTCCACAATTGCGATATGCCCGCAATTTTCGTGAATGCGCAGCCTTTGCCAGAAATCGGTTTACAGGCCATCTCAAGATCGGACATGGATCGCAAGGCTGTAGATGCTTCGCGTACCGATCGCATCCACGATAAAGAAAGCAGCCTCCGGTCACGTGCCACATATCATGGATGCTAATAACGACGCCGATTGTGAGCGGCAGCGCCTCCAGCCACTTGGGAACATCAAACCAATCGGCCACCGTGTGCAGATGAACCAAATCCACTCCTTTCATCTCCGCAGGCCCCGGCGGACACAGCAGTCGCCGCGTTCCGTGCCAGGGCTCAGTTGAAAAGGAGACATACGCTCGTCGAATAACACGAT
>DATENK010000358.1:0-5110 GCA_035275085.1 Verrucomicrobiia bacterium
GAAAATCGCGGGTTTCTATTTCATTACCGGACGCAGCCCCTGGCGTTTTTCAATCCGGTCACGATGGGTGGCGCTAATGCCGTCGGGTTGGATCATCTGGCGAACCCGCTTCAAACGGTGAGTATCGTGAAATTGGCCGACGGCTTCGAGGAGTCGGGCTCGAATTGCGTATTCGAGATAACCCGCAGTGGGGATGTGAGTGAAGACCTGGTGGTGCCGTACCTGCTTAGCGGCACGGCAGTGCGAAACAGCGATTACGAAGCCCTAGGCGTGGACGAGGTGACGATTCCGGCGGGCGAGACGAGCACGAGACTGGAGTTTTTTGTTCTCTCTGATGGGGTGAGTGATGGCACGCGGGACCTGCGCGTAAGTCTGCAGCTGGTTCCAGACTACGAGCAAGTGACAACCGTAATCACCAGCCGCAATGTCGGCGATGGTGTAATACCCCTGGCTATCTGTGAACGCATAACGATATTCGCCGCCCAATCGCCCGTTATGCACCCTCACATTCGCGACTGGATTAGCAAACGTGTCGATCACCTGCCCGCTCATCGTAAACGTTGTCGGCGTTCCTACCGTCACGACGATATGCGTGCTGGTCACCCCGCCTTTCATGTCCGACACTTCGCAGCGCACCACGTAATAGCCATCTGTCGCAAATGATCGGGTAAAGACAGGCGAATTCGTTCCGAAAGTCCCGTCACTGAAGTCCCAGTAATACGCCAGCATGTCGCCGTTCGCGTCCGTTGCGCTCGCGGTGAAGGTCACCGGGTCTCCGGGCTGCACAGAAAGGTTATCGGCCGAAAGATTCAGAATCGGTGGAACATTCTCGGGAAACAATCCTTGATGCACCACCACGTCGATCCATTCATGGCCGTCCTCACTGCCGCGGCCGGTCGGTGTCATGTGGAGGCCCGCTTCCCAATCACTAAAGGTTCGTCCCACTACCACCGCGCAATCCTGTCGGCCTGGCGCAGTGCCAGGTGTCGTATCGATCAACTGCGCCGAGCCAATGGTGTTTGCGTAAGGGTAATAATGTACCTCAATGCCGTTTGCCATCCAGCGATTGTTCACAAACAACTGCCGATGCGCGAATTGGTAGACACGCTCGAAATCCTTTCTTACCCGCAACGCATAGGTCCTGCCCTCGACTAAATCCGGAACATCATACGCCCAGACGCGGTTGGTGGCGCTGGTCGTCAGTAATTTCGTGTATGAGGGTGGCAGCCAGTGCAGAATCCCCTTCTTCACCGAATCGAACTGATTCGCGCCCGCTGCCGCGCTGCCCATCGTGTCAAAGACATCTCCATATTCCACGTCTTCGCCTGGCACGTTAATGCCGTCGTGTCCCATCGCGCTGTCCGTATCGATCGGAAAATTCGCTCCCGGCGCATTAGGATTCGGCGGCCGCGGAATGCTCGAGTCTGGCAAAAAGAGTTGGTCCAGGAAATTCGCATGCCACAACCCAAAGTTGTGCCCCAACTCATGACAGGCCACTCCCGTGCTATTACCGCCGCCCTGCAGCCAGATGCCTCTGCCGCCTACGAACGCCAATCCGCCGTAATCGAACCCTGGCACATTGCCGTGGCCGACGATTTCCAGATCATAATCAAATGGATCGTACCCCGCCTCGCGCGAAAGCACATGCGCGTGCTGCGCCATCGCGAAAGGACCATTGTAGATGTACCATTCCTTGGTGTACGGCAGCGTCAGGAGAGGTGTAACCGTTCCGATGAGCGATGCGGTACGGTAGGAAGTGTCCATGAAAAACTGATTCGCGCCATTCAGGACCGCGTACGCGCCTCCTTCACTGATCGGTTCCGTCGCATCGTCCGCGAAACGCACCCGCATGTACAACACAGTAAATCGCCCTTGCGTGATGCTCCCGGGCTCTGGCGGCACGTTGGTTCCATACGAACCGCCCGACGGCCGGATACTCGTCAGAAAGTCGTTCCCGGCTGCAGCCATCAATTGGTTCAATTTCTGCACATGCGACGGCCGGCACAAATTCAGGATGCGATCTCCCACCCGCACCAGCGTCTGCTGCCCCGTGCTCGTAGAAATATCTCCCGAAACCGAACAGATCGCTTCGGATTTCGCCGCTCCCGACGCGATCGCATCCTTCGCTTCTTCCAGGCTCAGGGCGCGCACAGGTTCCCCGATCGCCAATGGCGGCCGCTCACCTGGATTGCGTGCAGGAACCGTGATGCCCTGCAGTGGAATGCGGTCGCGCGAGACCTGATGCACCCGAGCCCCATAGACGTAAGCGTCGTAGGTTTTGCCGTTCAGTTCTGCAAAACGCTGGATCGTTTTTGCAGGCTTCGGTTCCCCGGGCGCGCCCATCGCGGCCAGCACCTGATAGTTGCCTTTGCCGCTCACCTGCTCCTCGAGCAGCGACACGATGGATTGCGGCAACCGCTTGCGATCATCGTATGAAATGGCACGCTCCAGCGCCCGCTCCGGATTGGACTTAATCAATTCATACAACTCAGCCAGACGCGCCTTCGCCAGTTCTTCGCCTTCAGCAAGCAAGCGGTCTTTTTCGCCGGCGGTAGCAGCTTCGAAGTATTTCTTCGTCCACGACGCAAACTCCACGATGGGTGAATTGGTCGTTCCCTTTCCAGAGTTCGCCTCGCTGGTCGCGCCGGTCTCGGGAGCGGCCAGTCTGCCCGTTGACGGAGCCGCGCTTCGCGCATCCTCGTGAGTTGGTCTGGAAACCGGCGCTATCGGTCGCAGACAAAAATATCCCGCCAACAGCGCCAGAAGCGCTGCTGCTCCCAGGATCATCCTGCCCATCTTGTTCATCGACTTTCGATTGACGTGTTTTGCGCGTCGCAATCCATCGAACACGGGTTTTAGCGCCTAAGATTGCCCACTATTGCGGCGGCAAGTCCATTCTAACTCTGTAAATTCTCTGGGTACGGCCTGTACCCGTCGAGGGATCAGTGAGGCTCAGGCGCATGTTCACCGGCGCGCTCGTGCTGCGCAAAACCTGCCATGCCCCGCTCGAGGCGATCGGCGACTTGTACTCCACATAGCTCGTCGAATTGGCAAGGGCCTGCCAGGAAAGCAGCACGCGACCGGGTATCGTATCTTTCGCGATCGCCAGCTTTACGCTTTCCGCGGTAAAGATCGGCGTCGGGTCTTTGGCGTTCGGAATACCGTCCCCGTCCGAGTCAAAATCCTTGTGCCGCGCCAGTGAAATGTTCACCGGGTATACCGTCCCGGAAGGATAAACAATGTTCGTGGTGCTTAACGGTCCCATGAATCCCTTCACCCAGCGGATGCGGCCACTTTGTTTACCATCCAGCTTCGCCGCGTCGATGTTGGCATGCGCAAAGTAAAGGACCAACGTCGCATCGACCACCAACCCTAATTGTGAAGGATCAGGCGCATCGAAGTTCGTCGCGTTGTTCAGCAGCTCAAGGTAATCCACATACATCGCCTTCTTCTTGTCCGCCAGCCCCGAGAGCCGCACCACACTGTCCTGGCCGCCGTCAAGCGTCAGCTTGCCCAACGCCAAATTGTTGTTATACCCCGCCGCAATCGCTCCTACATCCGCCCCAGTCCAGATGCTCTGCACATCTGATCCGGGCGGCGACGTCACCGTCGCGTAAGTACCCATCAGATCGGCGAGACTAGTCGGCCGCTGCATCACGCGAATACCGCCGCTCGCCAACCAATAATTCGTATATCCTGGCCCCGCGTCGGTCAGCCGAATACCGGGCGTAATCACAATCGCTCCCGGAACCCCGCTACTGCCGGCCTGCAAGACACTGTTAGATATCTGCAATGAATTCACATTCAGGGTGATGTCGCCGCGGCTGGTGATCGTTGAGGCGCCCGCTAATACAGCATTCGTCTGAAAATTCGTAATGATTATGAGTTGCCTCACTGCCGGCTGCCCAAACAGACACGCCTTCCTCGCGTCCAGGCGAAAGCCGCCCGATTGCGCAGTAATGCTCCCCCAATGCTCAAAGAAGTCATCCGTAATTGAGAACGATTGAGCTGAAAGGCTTCCTCGATTGACGATGTTGCTGTAGCCATAACCCCGATCCGTTCCCAACACGGCCTGTCCCTGCACGAAGACCGTGCTGTCATTCGTGAAGCTCAGAATGTTCTGCATGTTCGATGACCCCCAACTCCAGTTCGGAGGAAAAGTCAGGCCACCATTTGTTTTTACATGGACACTCCCAGCGTCAAGACGCAGACGCTGATTGACCCTCACGTTGTCCTGAAAAACGATCCGTGGGGCACGCCCGAGGAACTTACTGACAGTCACCGGAACGGTCGTCTGCAGCGTATGATCCACAACCAATACATGAAAATGGATGTTCACCCCCGGAAATCGCGTGTCGGTATTATCCCAAACCGCCGACCAGGCCGAAACCGTTCCATACAATCGGCTCACCGTCGGCGGCGCCAAATTGGAAACCAGCAGTTGCGGCTGCGTTGTGCCAAGGTCGAAATTCAGATACGGCGCGCTGACTCGAGCCAGATTGTTCGTCTGAAGGTTATTCGCCGTGATGCTCACCGTCGACTCCGCCCGGATACGCGAGTCGCGCAGATTCACATTTTGACCCACAATTTCAACGCGACCAGGAAAATTGGTGGGATCACCCGCGAAACTTTGCGGCGCGAGTTGCGCCGAATACGCCGCGTATGTCACTGGCACCACATTCGTGCCATAGCTCGTCAGATACGGCGGAAAATTCGAATAGGACGTGTTCCCTCTCGAGACAAAGAAATCATCGAGCGGGCTCCTGGAAACCGCGTACGTATCGGGCTTCCGGTTTCCGGGCACCGTAAAATTCCGCGCCAGCACCACATTGGTTCTGGCGGCAAGGCCATCGATGACATAAAGCGCATTGGTTACGTCCTGGTCCAGCGCGATGTCGCGCTCGACCGATTTGAAACCCACTTGTGCAATCGCCGGCCCGCCGAAGCCGCCGAAGAAGCCATTGGTGATGAACGTGATGTCCGCCGCTACGTTGGTATCAAACAAGTTTGTCGCCACGAACACCGTCTGCACAAACATCTCATTGCCGGCGCTCGTCACATACGTCGCCGTTATCGCCCCGCGCGGTGGCGATGGTATCGCATTGAAGTC
>DATENK010000359.1:0-6193 GCA_035275085.1 Verrucomicrobiia bacterium
GGGCGTCGCTGCATGGTGTCCACGCTTTGCAGCTCGGAAAAGAAGTCGCTGCGTTGGGACACCTGGAAGCCCGGCTGCAGGAATTTGTCTTCTTCCTCCCAACCGTACTTGCCCGCGCCGGCGTAAATCTGGCGAGTCACGAAGAACGCGACGATAGCCTGACTGAGCACTTCCCATGTAAGCGTGCGGGGCATGAGATAATTCTCATGGCAGCCGTAGCTGTGACCCCGAAAATCGGTGTTGTTCTTATAGAGCAGGACGGGATTATCCGAATTCTGGCTGAGCGTCTTGGCACATGCGATCAGGAGCGCATCACCGGCGTAATCCTGCTGAAGCAATTCGAGCAGCGTGTTGCATTCCGGGGTGCAGTATTCGGGATGCGCATGATCATTATAGAAGCGCGCGCCGTTGCGGAGGACGAGGTCACTTTTGATTTCGCTGAAGGTGAGGGTGCGTTGGGCGTCCTGCGCGAAATAGTTCGCTTCATCGATATCCTGCAACAGTTCCTTGACGCGGAAACCGCGCGCATCGCAGTGTGGGTCTTCGCAAGAATAATCCCAGCGCATCCGGACACCGGGAGCGGTCGCGCTGCGGACCAGCGCGATGGATTCGGCAACTACATCGAGGTTCCCCGGCATTTGCCGGGTGATGCCGATTTCCGTTTCGGTGCCGAATTGGATATCCATAGGCAATAAGGATCAGGGGTCGCCGCGTGCGCCCGATACTGGGCCAAAGGATCGGGGAAGAGTCCGCCTCGTTACGTCGGCGGCTACAAACCCGGTCTTAGATAGTCCTGTTACTGGTCTGGGAGCGATCATTTAACCGATAAGGAGACAGACGGACGACGTTGCCGGGCTCAAAATCCGTGAGCTTCAGCCAATCTTCAGTGATATCGCTCGGCGGGAACAGATCGTTTTCACGATATTCCTTTTCGAGCGCTTCGAGAAGATCCTGTTTTGTGAGGGGCGACTCTTTCTTCTGCTCGATCGAACGCTTGATGGCGAGTTCCTTCGCACGCTCGACGATGGCCGCGATGATCGCGCCGCTGGCAAGATCGCCGCGATACAAATAATCATGGCGGCCGCTGCGATAGGCGACGTCGAGGAAGCGATTGGCATCGGCATGCGCGTAGTGATGTTCGACGATGTAGTCGACCATTTCGTCGCGCTTGTCGGCGAGCGGAAGATCTTCGTTGAGGTAGATCTTGTAAATCTCGCGCGCGGCTTCCTTGTCCGGACGGCGGACGCGAATCTTTCGATCGATACGGCCTGGGCGAAGGATCGCGGGATCAATCAAATCAGCGCGGTTCGAGGCAATGATGATGACGACATTGTTCAACGCTTCGAGACCGTCCATTTCCGTGCAGAACATGGGGACGAGCGTGGACAGGATACTGTTACCGATACGAACGGCCTGGCGCGTGCCGAGGATCGATTCGGCTTCATCGATGAACAGGAATGCGAGATGACCTTCAGCGGCCTTTTCGCGGCATTGCTGGAAGAGATCGCGCACCTGGCGTTCAGATTCACCGAGCCACATGTTAAGAATCTCAGGCCCCTTGACGCTAAGGAAGAATTCCGGATGGTCCTCGCCGGTCTGGTCTTTGATCTGAAGACGCAGGTTATGGGCGGTGGCCTTGCCGAGCAAGGTCTTGCCGCAACCGGGGGGACCATAAAGCAAAAAGCCCTTCGGAACGGGATGGTTGAAGCGCTTGAAAAGATGCGCGTGCAGGTACGGGAGTTCGATGGAGTCCCGAATAGCCTGAACTGCCTCTTGCTGGCCGCCGATGCGGTTCCAGGGGAGCGGTTCGACTCGCGAAAGGGTGCGATCGAGACGTTTGCCCGTGCCGAGCACTTCCACAGCGACGCGTTGGTTGCTGTCGAGGCGGAGATCAAGACCGGGTTTCAGCTTTTCTTTGCTGAGGAGCGACGAACGCACGACGATCGCGTCCGAAATTCCGGTTTCATTGCCGACGCGCAAGCGGCCGTCCCCGAGCAACTCGCTGATCTTGACGACGGGACCGTTCTTATCAAATCCAAAAGAGTCAGTGACCGCGAAAGCTTCGTTCAAGAGAACGCGCGTGCCGCTTTCGAGGGAAACTTCCGGCAAGGACGGATCGACACTGCAGACGTAATCAGTGCCGTTGACGCACACAAGCGCGCGGCCTTTCGGCAGCTTCTGCATCAGGGTCCCGAGACGCAATGCGGGCGCGCGCAATTTGTCGACCGCTTCGCTGAGCTTCTCAACGGCGGTGCGCGCCTGATCCTGCATGTCCTCCATTTCTTCAACGCGACGGCGAAGGATGGACATGTCCGACGGAAGGGCGCCCTGGACGGCGAGCTTGTGGGAGATGATATCAAGGAGTTGAAGCGTGGAGAGTTTCTCCAGCTCGTCCTCCGGAATGATATGTTCCAACGGCGGCATCTCCGAACCCGGAGTATGACCCGCCGACGATCGACCTCTATTGGATTTGTTCACAATTGATTATACCTCACAGAGACGTTCGCGCAAATTGACCCATGACTCGCGATGACGAGTGTCATCATGAGCTTTGCTGTATCGCGCCACAGCAACCCGATCGCACCGCGCGTCTTCTCAACTTTGCGAAAAGCACTGTCAATCCGAAGAATCGAACTGATCCGTTGAGCCACAATTTCCCGCGCGCGCATCATACGCCAAGGGAAGCTCCTAGCATAACCTTTGCCGCTTGGGGTGAGCGCCTCGGCAAAGTGGGGTGCGCTCCAGAATCGAATGGGGAAAGATTGTCCGTTTGAAAACCAAGGCCACAAAACCCTCATGTTGAAACAGCACAACATGCGTGTGTGCAAGCATTAGACCACTTCCAAGACAGAAGCGCCAGTGTTTTCGCGAACATGAGAATGATGGCAGAGGCGACGCGTGAAATTTTGACGCACGGAATTTTCGTCGCGCGTAACGGCAACGTTTGCCGAACTATTGGGGCGCGCGCGGGGTTGTTCCAGCGGCGCCGCCCAACTCATCAACTCCGATCCCACCGCGCGGATCGCTCGGATGCGTCGTCGGCTCGCTGCCCGGTGGCCGCGGAATTTGTTCTTCCGTACCCCAATTGACGCTGTCGCCGCGCATTACATTCGGTGCGCTCGCGGTTCCGCCACGGTTTGCGTAGGGATCCTCGGTTGCGCAACCGCTTAGAAACGCCACCAAAGCCAACACCGCCAGTGCCCTTGTTGTATTCATGTTCGAAAAGTCCATGTTCCGAGCCTGTAATCAAGGCAGGTGAATAACCTGTACAACGGCCTCTCCACACCCACAGCGCCAGAGGACTGCCGCACCCCAAAACCTGTCGGCACACAAGGGCCGGCAAAAATCCTCGTTTATTGGGAGGCAATCGCGATACACATACGCCTCTATATACTATGTGGAATTATTTTTGGGTGACCCTGGGCGGGGCGCTGGGAACTGTGGCCCGGTTTTGGTTTTCGGGTGTGATCGCGCGCCACATGGGCGAAACATTCCCGTGGGGGACGCTGTTCGTAAATGTGTCGGGTTCGCTGGTGATTGGATTTTTTGCGACCTATTTCGGACCCGACAGTCGATTTATGGTCCCGGTTAGTGTGCGCCAGTTTGTAATGATCGGCATACTCGGCGGCTACACAACATTTTCGTCCTTCAGTCTGCAGACGCTAAATCTGGCTCGCGATGGCAATTGGCTGGGTGCCGGCGCGAACGCGGTCGCGTCGTTCGCTCTCTGCATGTTAGCGGTCTGGCTGGGACACGTTGCGGCCTGCGCAGCTTCAATGAAGGGACATTAAACGTTGAAAGGGCGTTCGGCTGCTTATAGATTTGTTTGGTGAAACGTGGCGTAAAATCCGGCGTGGCCACATCGGCTCGACGCGTGGAACTTGGCAGACATATCGTTGCCGATCCGCTTATCTGCCACGGCAAGCCCACGTTCAAAGGAACGCGCATTATGGTTTGGCAAGTTTTGGATGCGCTGGCAAGGGGTGAAACGTGGAGTGAAATCGTCGCGGCGTGGGACGGTCGCGTGAGTAAAGAAGCGATCGCCGAAACGATACAGTTAGCCCGAGAAGCGCTGCTTGACGAGCGTGGCCGTTTATTGGATCGAAACGGCGGCAAGCTCGCGGCATGAATGTGCTGGATGAGCAGGTTCGAACCGATCAACGGAACCTCTTAAAGAAATGGCGAATTCATGTTCGGCAGATCGGAAAAGACATCGCCCCGGCGGGAATTCAGGACGAACTTATCATCCCTTTTCTGCTCACGCTTAAACGCCCAACGCTGTTCACGGAAGACCAGGGCTTTTTCAATCGCACACTCGTTCATCGCGCCTATGCTTTAATCTGGCTCGATGTTGGAGATATTGAGGTAGCCGAATACATTCGACGTTTTCTGCGTCATCGACGGTTCAATACGCATAGCAAGCGCTTGGGGGCAGTTGCACGAGTGCGCCACGGGGCCGTCCACTTTTGGCAATACCCAATCCCCCGCCTTCAAAAAGAGAAGTGGTAAGGACCGCTCGCCGTCAGGCGATGTAGCTACCCTGCCATCTCCATGGCCGAGAGAATTTCGTTTACGGCGATGGTTGCGAAGGTGGTGGCGTGATCAGCCATGGCGTACGGGATGACGAGGTAGCCGTTGTGGATGAGTCCGCCGCAACTGTAAACAACATTCGGAACGTAACCTTCCCGTTCCTCGGCTGTGGGCGTTATTAGGGGCTCGCGCAAGCGGCCGATCAACTTTGAGGGATCGTCGCGGTCAAGGAGGAAAGCGCCGACACAGTATTTGCGCATGGGACCGACGCCGTGGCTGAGGACGAGCCAGCCGGCTTCGGTCTCCATCGGCGAACCGCAATTGCCAAGCTGGACGTATTCCCAAGGGTAAGTCGGCTTCATAATCAATTCCGGGCTGTACCAGAAATGAATGTTGTCTGAATACATCAAATAAATGTTCTCGTTGTCCTGCCGAGAGAGGACGGAATATAGCCCGTTGATCTTGCGCGGGAAGAGCGCCATGCCTTTGTTCTGCACGGCTGGACCGTTCAGCGTAAGAAAGTGGAAGTGCAGGAAATCAGGGGTCTCGAGTAATTGCGGCAGAATGAGTTTGCCGTCGTAAGCGGTGTAAGTTGCGTAATAGCTGTGTGAACCGTCATCGTTCTCGAAGCGCACGAAGCGTGCGTCCTCAATGCCGTTTGTCTGGGTCGGGGAAGTCGGAAAAATGACGCGCTCGGACACGCGGCTGTTTGGCGGAAATTGAACTTCGTAATTGGATTCGGCGAGCAACAGCATGCCGCGCGCGACTTGCTCGGACTCGGGGTCGGTGGCGCGCACCTGTCGCAAAACCGCGTTGATCTTCTTTCGGAGATCGTCGAGGGTAAACGTTTGGCCTAATTCTTCCACCACGCGTCGGCTGAACGGGCTGGTCAGATGGAGTTCGTAGAGCTTGCGTTCGAACAGCTTCTTGTCGTAGCTCGCATTGGGGATTTGGCGGGGCTCGGACAGGTAGCGAGTAGCCGAGTTGATAGTGATCTTCTGGGTCGCATCCACCACGCCAGTCCGGAAGGTGATAGACGAAATATGCCCCTCACCCGTCGCCCGCAGGCTAAGGATAAATCGCAACGCGCCCGGCGGGAGATCGCTTTGGTCCGGATGCGGTACAATCGAAGGGTTGAACAGCGCGGCCGCTTCCAGCGCATACTCGTGCGTAAAGTAAGCGCCGATGAGGAGGCTGCGCATCTCTGAGACTTTGTGATTGGTGAGCAGGTACTTCTTCATTCGCTCGTACCGCGCGCGCAACAACTCACGGATTTGGAGGTGGCGCTCGCCGAATTCAGCCAGCACTTGCTCGATCTGCACGCGGACTTCTTCCTCGGAGAGACTCATCACGCGTGCGCAAATGTTCACCGCGCGCTGCTCGTTAGTAATATTGAAGGGCCGGATCAACACGCGTGTCCGATCCGGATTCAAGATGGTGCCGGTCCGTCTGACCTGAATGATGTTCATGGATCAGCGGTGTTTCACCGCGGCGGCAAAGTTCTCCGTGAATGCGACTTTTTCAAGTTCGACCGGATTTTCCGCCGGGCCCCAGGGTTGAGTGGCGGCGTCATTCGAACTGGCGACCACAATTTGCATGAGCTTCATCTCCGCGAGGGACGTCAGGAAGGCCAGCGTCGATTCGGCACCCTGGTTGAGGTTTA
>DATENK010000360.1:0-4692 GCA_035275085.1 Verrucomicrobiia bacterium
TGTTCATCGGCTTCACGGAGACCGGTTCCGGAGGAAACGGGAACCGCAGTCGGCGGCTTGTAGGCGCTCATGGTCTGAAAATAGCCAGCATGCCCGGTCCCACTTGCGTAAGCTGAACGCAGGGCCGTCATTTCGGCATACTGGCGGTGTTGATATTGGGCGCCAGCCGCCGAAAGGCCTTCGGCCAGACCACCCGCGGCAGCGGCCAAAACGCCCATCCAAAACTCCTGTCGAACTTGTTTGCCAATCTGGGCGGCGACTTTTTCGTAACCCGTGGCCGCCTCTTCAAAGAGTGCCAATGCTCTAGTGCAGGATTCCCTTGCGGCGCTGGTGTTAGTCTGCTCGATGAGCAGCCATGTGTGATATTGAAACACAAGGGCCGTGGCATAAGCATTGTCCAAGCCGGCTGTGAGTGCGAGGGGCTGAGCACCCCTGCGGACCAAGTATTCAAGTTCGTCGACGTCTCGGCGTAACGCGGCAGCATGGAGTGGGGTACGTCCATTGTACGCGCGGTGGTTCAAGTCAGCCCCCGCATCGCAAAGGGCAGGCAGGACGTTCGCCTTGCCGTTGAACGCGGCAATATATAGCGCGGGTTCGCCATTCCGGTTGCTTGCGTTCACTTGCGCTCCACGGTTGATCAACAGTTGCGTCAAATCAAGATTGCCATGGCGTGCCGCGATCATCAATGGTGTCACGCTGTTGGTCGTCTTCGCATTCACGTTTGCACCACGATCAATCAGTAGAGTTGCCATCCGATTCGAAGACCACCTCGCAGTTTCCATCAGAGCGGTAAAGCCTTCGGTCGTTGACCTATTGGGATCTGCGCCTCGCGCCAGCAGAAAGTCGACGACGGGTTCGTGCCCGCGCCACGTTGCGAGAATCAGCGGCGTCGAACCGTCGGATGTCTCGGCATCCAAAGCGGCACCTTTGGCGGCGAGAAGTTGGACGATTTCGAGGTGTCCGTTCGCCGACGCAATGCCGAACGGCGTAAGCATGTCCCTGGCACGGGCATCCACCGCAGCCCCTCGATCCATTAGCAATCTGCAAATGCCAATCTGCCCAGCGGCGGCCGCGTCATATAGTGGAGTCGCGCGATTGTTGTTGGCCAAACTCACCGACGCGCCACCGCCAAGCAATTGTTCGACCAGATTTGTGTAGCCTCTCGCGGCGGCCAGATGCAGGGCCGTGTTTCCGTCAGTATCGCGGGTGTCCAGTAACTTCTGTTTTTTGATCAGCTCGCTGGCCTGCTCGAACTTTCCCTGCTGAATCGCAGTGTGAAGCTGTAAACTGGATGGGACGGTGGCGCAACTCATCCACAGCGCTGCGATCAAGCCGAACGCTGTTGTGCAAACAGCCTTCCCAAGACGTGCTGAGATCATAAGGCGACCGGACGCTAAGACTTCGCGCCCGCCGGGATCAAGCTCAATATTGTCGAAACCCGGAACAGTGAGGCAGCTTCAAGAAGTGCTTACAGAGCATCAATGACCCAAGCGAGGCGTTCGGCGCGCGCACGGGCGCGTTGTTGCGCGGCGGTTTTATTATGGGTTGCCAGTCCGTGCGCGCGGCGCGTTGGAAGACGCGGCCGGCGTCGCTCAGGTCCACAAAGCGGATTGAGTCCACATCTTCAGCATTCAACAATTGAGAACAACCTTTTACAGATGCGCCGTGACCACTTCGCCGTCAGCGGATGTTTTGAACCCGATTCCACTATTTGTGGACGGCTGGTTCCCCTCTGGTGATCGCCGAATGTAGCGGATCATCCTCTACATGTAGCGGACGTGTAGCGGAAGTTTTTGCGCATTCCTTAGCAAAACTAAAAATGTAGCGGTGTAGCGGGTTTTTCGGGACGGCACGATCCCGGCGTCGGCTCGCCCGGCCCCGGAGATTGTGACGGATCAAGCGTCACTGTGACGGATCGACCGGTATTGGGAACTACCGTTTGATGAGGAGCTTGGAAATGTCGAGGGCTTGTTGGGCGAGATTTTGGAGGGAACGGGCCTGGGATTGAATGCTGAGCAAGGCTTCGCGGGTGGATTTCTCCGTGGTAGTATGGACCACTGAACGGGTAAGGGTGTCGATCTGGGCCATGACGGTGCGGACCTGGTGGCCGATCTTGAGGAGCATATTACTCTTGCGGCGGCTCATCAATTCGACACCGGCCTTTGCTTTGTTCAGGGTCCGTTGGCGGCGGCGTTCTTCGAGCAGTGCCTGCTTGAGTTGGTCCTGCTTGTGGCGAAGTTCCAGATGCGAGAGCACCAGGCCGCTGAGGGCGCGAAGGGCTTCGGTCTGTTCGCGCGTGAGTTTGCGCGGGACATGGTCCAGAACGCAGAGCGTGCCCAGGGCCAGGTTGTCTTCGGTGACCAGCGGGGCGCCGGCGTAAAAGCGGATCTTCGGGTTGGCCTTGACCAGCGGATTCCCCGAAAACCGGGCGTCCTTCGTGGCGTCGGGCACGATGGTAATCTCGGCTTGCATGATCGCATGCGCGCAAAAGGCGATGTCGCGCGACGTCTCAGTGATGCTCAAGCCGACCTTGGACTTGAACCATTGGCGATCCGAATCGATCAGGGAGATCAGAGCGATCGGCGTTTGGCAGATCTGCGAAGCCAGCAGCGTGATGCGATCGAAATCTTCCTCGGGCGCCGTGTCCAGGATCTTGAGGCTTTGAAGATGCGCGAGACGTTCGGCTTCGTTTTGCGGGATGGGAACGGCGAACTCCTGCGACTTACCCCAGGCCACGGGGATGCTCGTCCGCCGAGATTTCCCGGAAGTGCGTTGATTGCGTCGCGCCATAGATCCCGTAAGCCGCCCGGGTGTATCAGAGGCGCGGAGGAAAACCAAGCGCATTTGGGAATCTTGACGCGGGACGCGGCAGACCTACTGTTGAAGTGGGTATGCAAACGGACAAATTCACCATCAAAGCACAAGAGGCGCTGCAAGCGGCGCAGGCCGTGGCGCAACGATTTTCGCACCAGGAAATCGACGGCGAACATCTTTTGCTGGCGCTGCTGGATCAACGCGAGGGACTCATTACGCCGCTGCTCCAGAAGCTGGGCGTGCGGCCGGAGACACTCGCGGGAGAAATTGATGATGAGCTGGATCGCCGTCCGAAGGTCCAGGGCACCACGAGCATGGACGTTTACCTCGGACGCGATCTGAAGGCCGTCCTGGATGCAGCCCAGGGTGAGGCAGGCAAACTCAAAGACGAATTTACGAGCACGGAGCATCTGCTGTTGGGGTTGATGGATAAGGGCGGCGATTTCCTGAAGAAGCTTTTCCAAAAACATGGCCTGCGGCGCGATGCGGTGCTGAAGGCGTTGTCGGACTTGCGCGGCAACCAGCGCGTGACGGACCAAAGTCCGGAGGACAAATTCCAGGCGCTGGAAAAGTACGGCCGCGATCTCACCGCGCTCGCCAAAGCCGGAAAGATCGATCCGGTGATCGGGCGCGATGAGGAGATTCGGCGCGTCATGCAAGTGCTCAGCCGCCGAACGAAGAATAATCCCGTGCTGATTGGTGAGCCCGGCGTTGGAAAAACGGCGATTGCCGAAGGTTTGGCGCGCCGCATCGTGAGCGGCGATGTGCCGGAATCGCTGAAGAACAAACGGCTCGTTGCCATGGACATCAGCGCGATGATCGCGGGCGCCAAGTACCGCGGCGAATTTGAAGATCGCCTGAAAGCCTTCCTCAAAGAAGTCACCGCCAGCGAAGGGCAAATCATCCTGTTCATCGACGAGTTACACACGATTGTCGGGGCGGGGAAAGCCGAGGGTGCGATGGACGCCGGGAACATGCTGAAACCGGCATTGGCGCGCGGGGAATTGCGCTGCCTTGGCGCCACGACGCTGGACGAATATCGCAAGCACATCGAAAAAGACCCCGCGCTGGAACGACGCTTCCAGCCCGTGTTTGTTGAGGAACCCAGCGTCGAAGCGACGATTGCCATTCTGCGCGGCCTCAAGGAACGCTATGAGGTCCATCACGGGATTCGCATTCAGGATTCGGCGCTCGTCGCCGCCGCTACGCTGTCGCATCGGTACATCACCGATCGCTTTCTGCCGGACAAAGCAGTTGATTTGATGGATGAAGCGGCATCCCGGCTGCGGATGGAATTGGATTCCATGCCGACCGAGATCGATCAGTTGGAACGGCAAATCCTGCAGCTCCAGATCGAGCAGAACGCGTTAAAAAAAGAGAAAGACGCGGCCTCAAAAGAGCGTTTGGAAAAAATTGAAAAAACGCTCGCCGATCTGAAAGAGAAATCCAGCCGGCTCAAGGCGCAGTGGCAAAATGAAAAGGCCTCGATTAACGCGGTGAGTTCGATCAACAGCCAGATCGAACAGGCAAAGATCGACCTCGAAAAAGCGCAACGCTCGGGGGACTTGAACCAGGCGGCGCAAATCCAGTACGGCCGGTTACCGGAGTTGCAAAGGAAACTCGCCGAGGGCGAAAAAAGTTTGCATGAAGATCCTGCCGGCAAACGTTTGCTCAAGCTGGAGGTCACCGAAGAAGACATCGCGGAAGTCGTCGCATCGTGGACGGGCATTCCGGTCTCGCGGATGCTTGAGGGCGAGCGGCAAAAGCTTATCCATATGGAAGACCGGCTGCACCAGCGGGTCGTGAACCAGGAGGAAGCAGTGACCGCGGTCGCGAATGCAGTGCGGCGCGCGCGCAGCGGCTTGCAGGACCCCAATC
>DATENK010000361.1:0-11837 GCA_035275085.1 Verrucomicrobiia bacterium
TTGGCACCTCGATGTCGGCTCATCGCATCCTGGGGCTGGAGAAGGTCCCAAGGGTCCGGCTGTTCGCCGGTTAAAGCGGTACGCGAGCTGGGTTCAGAACGTCGTGAGACAGTTCGGTCCTTATCCACTGTGGGCGCAGGAGACTTGAGGGGTTCATTCCTTAGTACGAGAGGACCGGGAATGACGCACTTCTGGTGTGGCAGTTGTCTCGTCAGAGGCAGCGCTGCGTAGCCATGTGCGGAAGAGATAAGCGCTGAAAGCATCTAAGTGCCAAGCTCCTCCCAAGATACGGTCTCCCGGAGCGCAAGCTCCCTGAAGAGGCCAGGTAGACCACCTGGTTGATAGGCTGGGCGTGCAAGCAGAGTAATCTGTTCAGCGGACCAGTACTAATCCCTCGTGCGGCTTGATCGCTTTTTCCTTCTTCCTTGAAGGATTAGCGATTTTAGCTCACGAACATTGTAAGAAGCGCTTGAAGATGGCTGTGTGTAGTTTTCAGAGAATGCCCGAATCCCGCCTGGCGGGACTCCGGATATGTTCTTTAAAAGATTTTTGGTGACCCTAAAGGGGTGGCCCGACCCGTTCCCATTCCGAACACGGCCGTCAAACGCCCCCTTGCCGATGGTAGTGGTTGTATAGCTTCCGCGAGAGTAGGTCGTCGCCAGATTAAATAAAAAGCCGAAACGGCGAAAGCCGCTTCGGCTTTTTGCTTTTTGGCCCGCCAGATTCCTGTTGACGTACGCCGGCAGAAAAGCCTAGATTCCGGCCGTGAGTTGGAATTTGGACACTCTACTGTCGCTAAACGGCCTGCTGCTTAGCAGGGCGGCAGATGGGTGTTGATTAAACCAGTTTTCCAACCCCCACTGCCAACGGCGGTGGGGGTTTTCGCGTTTTTGGGGAGCCCGCGCCGCCAAAACCAAAAACAAACAAATGAAAACGACAAAAGCGAAATCGGATCAGGTATTGATCTTCGACACAACGTTGCGCGACGGCGAGCAATGCCCGGGCGCGTCCATGAACTTGCGTGAGAAACTGGAAGTGGCCCGCCAGCTCGCGCGGCTGGAGGTCGATATCATCGAAGCCGGTTTCCCGGTGATCAGCGACGGCGATTTTGCGGCAGTACACACCATCGCCAAAGAAATCAAAGGGCCGATCATTTGCGGTCTGGCGCGTTGCGTTCCGAAGGACATCGATGCGGCGGGCCAGGCGATTAAGCCCGCGGGCAAGCGCGGGCGTATCCATGTCTTTTTGGCGACGTCGAAAATTCATCGTGAGTTCAAGCTCGGGAAGGCGCAGGACGAGATCCTCCGATTGGCGGTGGAAGGCGTGAGGCGCGCAAAATCCTTCGTTGAGAATGTGGAATTCTCACCTGAGGACGCGTCGCGTACGGAGCCTGATTTCCTCGTGCAGGTTTGCAAAGCCGCGATCGCGGCTGGCGCGACCACGGTGAATATTCCGGATACGGTAGGTTGGGCGATCCCGGAGCAGTATGCAGCGATTATTTCGAACTTGTACGAATCCATCCGCGAATTCCAGACGGGGAAGGCCATCATTAGCGTGCATTGCCACAACGATTTGGGTCTCGCTGTTGCCAATTCGCTGGCTGCGGTTCGCGCCGGCGCGCGCCAGGTCGAATGCACGGTGAACGGCATTGGCGAGCGCGCGGGTAATGCTTCATTGGAAGAGGTTGTGATGACGTTAAAAACGCGGTCCGATTTTTTTGGGGGCATTCGCACCAACGTGAGCACGCGCGAAATCGTGAAGGCATCGCGCCTTGTCTCACGCATGAGCGGGTTGGTGGTGCAACGCAGCAAAGCGATCGTCGGGGAAAATGCGTTCGCCCATTCGAGCGGGATTCATCAGGACGGTATTTTGAAGAAGCGCGAGACCTACGAGATCATGGACCCAGAGGAAGTGGGTTGGGGCAAGACCGAATTGCCGCTCACCAAACACAGTGGGCGCGCCGCGGTGGCTGCTCGCTTGCGGCACCTTGGGTTCGACATGGACTCGGCTGACCTCAACGCGATCTTCACTCGCTTTAAAGAGATCGGTGATAAGAAAAAGTTTGTCTATGACGATGATCTCTCCGCACTGGTGGAAGATCACATTACTGAAGTGCCGGAGACATGGTCGCTTGAATACCTGAACGTGGTCAGTGGCAATCAAACGGTTCCAACCGCGACGGTGCGTTTGCGCAAGGTCGGCGAGAAGAAGGATGGCGTGCTGCAGGATGCCGGGGTCGGCGATGGACCGGTGGACGCCGCGCTGAAGGCAATCGATCGCCTCACGGAAACCCGCGGCCAGCTCATGGATTATGCCCTACGCGCGGTGTCGCAGGGCAAGGACGCGCTGGGCGAAGTGACGGTGAAAGTAAATTTCGGCAAAGGCGAAGTAGTTACGGGCAAAGGCGCGAGCACGGACGTCATTGAGGCGAGCGCGCGGGCCTACCTGAACGCGGTGAACCGGTACCTGTGTGAAATTAACGGCGGCGGCAAGCCGGGGGCAACGCCTTAGCGATGATCGTTAATCGATCAAGCGCTTCGTGAGATCACCATACGCATCGATTCGCCGGTCGCGGAGGAACGGCCAATGGGTGCGTGTGGTATCGACCTTAGCGAGGTCAACGGGAACAATGAGGGTCTCCTCTTTCTCGGCGCTGGCCTTGGTGACGATTTCACCGGAGGTATCGGAGACGAAGCTCTGGCCCCAGAATTGAATGCCATCGCCGCGCACCGGGCGTTCAAGGCCGACGCGGTTCGGCACGGCAACGTAACAACCATTGGCAACGCCGTGGCTGCGCTGAATCAGTTCCCATGAGGCGTGCTGGCGCTTGCCGTATTTGGCTTTCTCCTTTGGATGCCAGCCGATGGCCGTCGGATAAAACAGGATCTGCGCGCCTTGCAAGGCAGTCAGGCGTGCACCTTCGGGATACCATTGATCCCAACAGACCAGCACGCCGAGCTTGCCATGGCGCGTGGCCCAGGCGCGGAAGCCAAGATCGCCCGGCGTAAAGTAAAATTTCTCGTAGTACAGGGGATCGTCGGGGATGTGCATCTTACGGTAGATGCCGAGAAGAGAGCCATTCGCATCGATGATGGCCGCGGTATTGTGATAAACGCCGGCCGCGCGTTTTTCAAACAATGACAGGATGATGACCGCCGTATATTTTTTTGCGAGCTTGCTGAAGGCGTCGGTCGAAGGGCCGGGAATGGTTTCAGCGAGTTTGAAATTGTCGTGGTCTTCGCTTTGGCAGAAGTACTGCGAGCGAAACAATTCCTGCGTGCAGATGATTTGGGCGCCCTTCTTTGCAGCGGCTTCGGCCGCAGCGAGCGTATTCTTGAGATTGGTAGCGGGATCAGGCGAGCAACGGGTCTGGATCAACCCGAGTCTTACCACCGAAGCAGATTTGCTCATGAATTGCTGGTGCTCGCTCTGCGGGCGACCGTATCCATGACGCGTGTGCTGTCAAGGGCGGGCGGAGGTGGCGCTTTGGATGGCGGCTCGCTAAAAAGATCGCGCATCCACTTGCCCATGGTTTCGTTCGTGGGTCCGTAGCCGGAATGGTAAATATAATGCTCCAAGTCGTACAACATCTCGTCCGCATTCGGATACCTCTGTTTGAGGTCGCGCGCAAGGGCTCGATGCAGAATTTCATTCAGGTCGTCATCAATGCGTTTATCGAGTTCACGGAAATCGGGAATCGGCATGCTGATGACTTTCTTGCGCGATTCCTCGGGTGTGTCACCCTTGAAGATGTTTCGGCCCAGCAGCAGGGCACTGAGAACGACGCCCGCGGAAAACAAATCCGAGCGTTTGTCCGTGATTTCAAAATTGGCTTGCTCAGGGCTCATGAAGTCGGCCTTGCCCGCGACGACTTCGCCTTCGTTGTCGATTAAAAAACCCTTCGCTTTCGCAATTCCAAAATCGGTCAGCTTCACATCGCCTTCAAAGGCGATCATCACATTTTTAAAACTGACATCACGATGCACGAGGCCGAGCGGTTTGCCGTGGCGGTCAGTTTTTGCGTGGGCGTAGGCAAGGCCGCGCGCGACGCGGCTGCCGATAAAGACCGCGATTTCGACAGGAAGTGTGCGCTGACGAACGCTGAGCTGTTCCTGGAACTGCTCGAGGTTGACGCCGCGAATTAATTCCATGGCCATGAAAAAGGCGCCGTCAGATTCGCCGAGGTGGTAGGTCTGGACGATGTTGGTGTGGATCAAATCGGCCACCAATCGTGCTTCGCCGATGAAATTGTCAATAAATTGCTTCTGGTCGGCGTAGGTCTGGCGAATCACTTTGATGGCAACGCGTTTGACGAAGTCGCGCGCGCCGTGTTGTTCTGCTTCATACACGATCCCCATGCCGCCTTCGTAAATTTTGCGGACAATGTCGTAGCGGAATTCGCTTCGGATCGTAAACAGCACGCCCATCGCATCCGAGTTTCAAAAAAGGCGTGACCAAGTCAAGCTTGCAGGGTGTCGGAAAGAGCCGAATTCCTGCGGGAAACCCGAAATTTTTTCAAAAAATCTCCTTGCGCCGCCGTTCTGAACGGCTTTAATACGCGCAAATCGTGAGCATTCACGAGGGACTGAACAATTGAAAAAATAGAAACACACTATGGCTAAAGCACTCTCCAAATCTCAGGTCGCAGCTTCCATCGCCGAAAAAACCGGCCTGACGAAGAAACAAGCGGTCGAGGTTCTCGAACAGATTGCGCAGCTCGCCTACAGAAACGCGAAGAATTCTTTTACCCTTCCCGGTCTCGGCAAGCTCGTGCTGGTCAATCGTGCCGCGCGCATGGGCCGCAACCCTGCGACCGGCGAAACCATCTCAATTCCTGCCAAACGCGTCGTGAAGTTTCGCGTGGCGAAAGCCTGCAAAGACGCGATTCTCAACGCGAAATAGCGCGGTTTTTGTCACGGCATCCCGCCTGTGCGGGGTGCCGCTTTCCAGTCTAAAGGCTCGGCAGAAGCCGTGACCTGCCTCGTCACGAGGCGATGGCAAGGAGGCGATTTACCGGGGTTCGGACGCTGAGTTCTATATGCGCGCGCCCTTTGGCTTTGCCAAATACCGCGCCAAAGGCGAAAATACCGCCGTCCAGTATGTTGCGCGGCATTTTCGTGTTTGCAGGGGGGATGGTGTTTATGGCGGTGAATGGGCCTGCTGCCGCCCCGCCGAGCCAGAGCAAGATTTCCGTTCACCTGCTGAGTTCGTATTCGGTGGGGGCCGCGCAAATCGTTCAGGGGCATCCGCGCGTGATCAAGATTCTGGGCACGGACGGGTCGATGCTGCAGGCGGGGCGTGAATTCAAAGCGAGTACGCCGCAAGGCAAGGTCATTTGCCGGATCTATACGCCGAATCGATGGACCATCAACGACAACCCAGCGGTGGCAGGCACGAATTTCTGGCAGACGGTGCTTGCTCCCGCATTGGTGAACCTGTCGGCCGCAGATAAGGCCCTGATCGACTATGTCGAGGGTCCGAATGAGGCCGACAGCACGCCGACGTGGGCCTCGGCCGCTGACACGCAATGGTACAACACCTTCTGGATGAATCTCGCGCCGCTAATTGCGAACGCTGGATTCAAGCCGCTCGCTTATAGCATTTCGGTCGGGAATCCCCCGGGAACGCAGGCCGAGATTTATGCGACGCTCGACCGCATCGCGCCTTCGCTGCGGCTTTGCCAAAGTCTCGGTGGCGGATGGAGTTACCATTCTTATAGCCTGCCGTACGGCACCAATATTACGGACGAGATTTGGTATTCGCTGCGCTACCGCCAATATTACTCGTACTTCGCATCGGCATATCCAGACCTGGTTAACCTGCCACTGGTCCTAACAGAAGGCGGCATCGATGGCGCCGGGCCGTGGTCGACGCGCGGCGATACCAACAAATTCCAGAACTGGCTAATGTGGTTCGATTCCGAGATTCGCAAGGACGCTTATTGTCTGGGCATCACGCTCTTCCAAATTGGAGATACAGGGAATTGGAATGGGTTCAATGTCGAACCGATTGCGCCGTGGCTTGCAAATTATCTGCTCGCGAATTCGGGCAGTACCAACGCGCCGCGGCTTACGCTGGCTGTGATCAACAATCTTTCGAATATCGCGGCGACGCTATCTGACCCAGCAAACTCCACCGGCACGAATCGGTCGTACTATTGGCTCCGCCGCGCCGATGACGAGACGCGCGTGCCCGTGAGTTCGGTTTCACTGAATTTCGGAACGAACGTCGGCCTGGTGGTTCCGCCGCTATTGCCGTTCACTGATTATGTGCTGACTGTCAGCAATGTGGGAGCTGCGGGCATTTCCGGGCCGAGTCCGGGGTTCAATGGGAGCACGAACGTGCTGGCGCCTCTGCGTTTGATCGGAATCGATGACATCACACGCTGGACCTACAATACGTCCGGCGCGGATCTCGGCTCCGCATGGCGTGCGACGAACTACAACGATGCGGCGTGGCGGAGCGGGTTTGCTCTGCTGGGGTTCGAGAGTACACCGCTTGCGGAGCCGATTCGCACTGCGATTCCTGCCGGCAGCGCAATGACTTATTATTTTCGCACGCGGTTCCATTGGCCGTTTACGAACCGATCAGCGCTGCTCAGACTCAGCTATCTCGTGGACGACGGCGCGGTGTTTTATTTGGATGCGCGCGAGGCGCATCGGATCGCGATTACCAACTCACCCGTTTACTGGACGAATGTGTCCGCTCGCACGGTGGGGGACGCGGCGTACGAAGGGCCTTATCTATTGCCCGTGAATTACCTAATTTACGGCACCAACGTGCTGGCCGCGGAAGTGCATCAAGTCAACTCGACCAGCAGCGACATGGTCTTTGGCGCGAGGCTTGAAGCCCTGGTGCTTCCATCGGCCCTTGCGAGCGCTCGTCCTGTCCTGCTCCACCAACGTTGGCCACAGCCTGCGTTGAGTTGGAGTAACAGCTCCTTTGCGTTGGAGTCCGCGGCATCTATGACAGCCATCTGGTCGCGCGTGAGCCCGCAAACGAACCCCTACCCTATCGAGCCTACTGGCTTCCATCGGTTTTATCGCCTGCGCCAATAACACTTACGGTTCAGCGCGGCTCACGAAAGGCCGTTGATTGCCGATGAAAATAGCAGTATGTTCGTGAAGAAACGCGGGTGAGCACGTGGACATAAAGAGGTTTGTGTTGCTAATGCTGGCTGTGGGTGTCATGACCGGCGGCGCTACCCTCTTCGTTGCCTGGCAATATCCGAGTTCCCCTCATGAAACCTTGATCACTTCTGCAATCGAGAGCCTGTCCAGTTGCGATTACGAGGCGCGCGATCAAGCCGCCCAGACGTTGAAGCAACTGGGCCCGGAAACCGTTCCCTATTTGACACGGGCGTTGTCACGCCATGAGAGTATCTGGTCACGTTATCTCGAACGACTACCTTTGGTTCCGCGCAACCCGCGAAACCTGGCGTCGACGCGCGAACGCGCCGCGGAACAACTCGCGTGTGTTGCGCCGCAGGATCCGAGGGCTATCCAGGCTTTGATTCGCGCCTTGCGCGACGAAAACATGGAAGTGCAGCGCGCACTCAGAAAAATTGGTCCATCCGAATATATTACGGCAGCCCTTCACGATAGAGACCCGCGCGTTCGCCGCGGCGTGGCGGAAGTAATGGGCGATCTGGGACCGCGCGCTATCGCGTCCGTGCCCGCACTCGCGCATGCTTTGAACGACAGGGAGGAATTTGTCCGCGGTGGTGTGGCCCGGGCCTTAGGAACGATCCGGGCGCCATCAGCAATCAAGCCGCTAACGGCCGCATTAAATGACCCTACGCCGAGCGTTCGTGCAGCGGCGGCGGAATCGCTGGGTGAAATACGTGGGCGCGAAAGTCTCGCGGCACTGACCGAAAAGCTTTCGGATGCAGACAGCGGTGTGCGCGTCAAAGCGGCACAAGCCATCTGGCGGATTGACCGCGACGCTGAACTCACAGTGCCGGTGCTGGTGCACGCGTTGCGAGATCGACATGCGGGCAGTGATGCAAAATTTGTGCTCGGGGAAATTGGTCCCGCTGCAAAGAGCGCGGTTCCGGCGCTGGTACAGTCCTTGCGCGAAGAACGCGTCGGCCGGCCATTGCGCACGCCGCCTAGTTCGGCGCTTGCGCTCGGAAGGATTGGCGCTCCCGCAGTGCCAGAATTGGTTCCGGTGTTGAAGAACGATCATCCCGAGGTTCGCACGAGCGCGGTAATCGCGCTTGGCTTTATCGGGAAAGCAGCGCACGATGCCGCCCCGCATCTGATGCCATTGTTGGACGATAACAATTTGGAAGTACGACAGGCGGCTGCGCTCGCCCTGGGTTCGATCGAGCCGGACAACCGTGAACTTGTTCCCGCCCTGAAACAACTCGCGCGAGACGACGATATTTTTCTCGCGGGCGCCGCCTCGGCGATGCTCCGCAATTTGGATCCGGCTGCTGCGCTCGAGCTTGGCCTGGAATGACAAGCCGAATTTATCGGTCGCTCATTCGCCCTGCCCTCTTCGAATTCGACTCGGAACAAATCCACGATCGCACACTGCGTGCGCTCTCCGTGATCAGCCGCTCGCCGACACTCTGCGAGCTGATGGGCGCTCTATTCGGCGCGCCCGCCCTGCCCACGCAAGTTTTCGGTTTGCAATTTCCAAATCCGATCGGTCTCGCCGCCGGGATGGATAAACACGGCGCCGCACTGCCGATTTGGGCGCAACTGGGTTTCGGTTTTTGCGAACTCGGCGGTGTGACATGGCACCCGCAACCGGGAAATCCAAAACCCCGGATGTTCCGTGTGGCGGCGGACGGCGCCTTGATCAACCGCATGGGTTTTAACAATCCCGGCGCGGCTGCCATGGCGGAACGGCTCGCTGAATGGCGCGCGCGAGGCCAATGGCCGAACCATCCCGTCGGTATCAATCTGGGAAAATCGAAAATTACACCGCTGGACAAAGCGGCTGATGATTACGCCATGTCGCTTCGCGCGTTGTATGGGCATGGCGACTTTTTCGTAGTCAACGTTAGTTCGCCCAACACACCGAATCTGCGTCAGCTTCAAGATAAGAGCGCCCTCGACGAAGTCCTCGCTGCTGTCCAGCAGGTCCGGCGCGGTTATTCCGAGCGCAAACCGATTCTCGTAAAAGTCGCGCCCGATCTCTCCTTTGAAGCACTGGATGAAATTGTCGAACTCACTGGGCCGCGCGAGGTCGATGGTATCGTGGCGACCAATACCACCATCACGCGGCCTCCTTCGAATCATCCGGTTTATGCAGAGACGGGTGGCCTGAGTGGCCGACCGTTGGCCGCGCCGAGTACTGAAATGATCCGTCACCTCGGTAAAAGCGGTCTGCCAATTATTGGCGTGGGCGGTATTTTCAATGCCGCAGACGCATACGAGAAACTCCGGGCGGGCGCATCACTGGTCCAGGTTTACACCGGCCTGGTCTACGAAGGCCCAGCGATAGCGCGTGAAATCGTGACAGGCCTAAAAAATCTAATCGCTTGCGGTTCGCGCCCGTAGGCGTTTAATCATTTCGCCATGTTCGCGCCGCTCACAATCGGTGCCCTGCTCTTGTGCGCACTTGCTGTGGATGGGGCAGACAGTTTTCGCGTGGCGACCTGGAACCTCGAGAATTATCTCGACGGTCCCGCGGGATCGCGTCCGGCAAAGTCGGCGGAGAGCAAGGGTGCAATTCAAGCGACGATCCGTGCGATGAAAGCAGATGTCCTTGCCGTACAGGAGATCGGCAGCACCAATGCGCTTGCGGACCTTTGCGCGGCCGGCGAGTTCCGATACCGCGAGTACGTCAGCGGCTACGACACTAACATTCACGTGGCCGTGCTCAGCCGGTTTCCAGTGCTCGCGTGTCGTCACCACACCAGTGATTCCTATCTGCTCTTCGGGCGCAAACATCGCGTAAGCCGCGGGTTCGCTGAAGTGACTATTCAGGCGTCGCCCGATTACACGTTCACGTTGTTCGCGGCGCATTTGAAATCTCGGCGCCCTGTGCCGGAAGGCGACGAAGCCGCAATGCGCGAACAGGAAGCGTTGATTCTCCGGGCCAAGGTCGATGCGGTTTTGCGGGCGAATGCAGACGCGAATGTGATCGTCCTCGGGGATTTCAACGACGTGCAGGATGCAAAATCCACACGGGCACTGATTGGGAGAGGCCGCTTTTCGCTGATCGATACGCGGCCCGCCGAACGCCCATGTTACGGTGAGTCCAGCCTGGGTCCGCGAAACGTCACCTGGACTTATTTTTACCAACAGGAAGACACCTATCAGCGGGTCGATTATGCGCTGCTCAGTTCCGGCATGGCGCGCGAATGGAAGGCGCAGGAAAGTTACGTGCTGGCGCAAGCTAACTGGGGCGCCGCATCCGATCACCGGCCGATCGTGGTCTCATTCTGGGTGGAGAACCGCTAGTTGCTGTAACGCGTGCTCCCGTTCCGCGGCTTGAATCGTAAACATGCACGGGTCTGCCCATTGCTTGGCGGGGTGAAATCGTATTGTTGAACGTTCGCGAGTACCGGGTTGGCGGGTTCCTCAACGATCTCGACCGGCTCTGGACGCTTTCGCGGTTCGACACGGGGCGCGCGCACCGGTAATGGTGGCGGCGCTTTTCGCGGAGGAACTTTCCCGCGCTTGGATGACTTGGGTAGCTGCTTCTTCGATCGGCCGGCGGGGACAGCTCTGTCGCGCAGGTCGTCGCGTTCTTCTTTAAGAGCGGCGATCTGCTCGGCAAATCGCTTGCACTCATCGCTGGCGTCCGCCCAAACAGCTTCCAATTCTTTGCAGCGCTCGTTTGCTTCGGCGAGGCGCTCGCGCCACTCCGATTCCGAGCGGCCTAAAGACTTCTCGAGCTTTTCAATCTCCCCCTGCGCGCGATGCAATTCGGCGGCAGCGCGGTTCAGGCGCCGCTCCAGGTCTTCCGCGCGGCGGGTGGCGCTTTCCGCGTCTGCCTGTTCCGAGCGCAACTTCAAGTTCAGCTCATCGCGTTCCTGCCGGACATTGGAAAGTTCCTGGCGTATGCGGGCGTCGCGTTCGTTCGCCTCGGCGGAATCGGCTTCCAACTGTTTGGTTAACGCGGTAGCGGAGGCCAACTGCTCGCGCCAACGGGCATCCGAACGGTCGCGTTCGGCATTCTGCTTGGACAGGAGCGTCTTCTGCTCCTGTAATTGACGTGCCTTTTCGTCCAGTCGCGCTTGCAAGTCCTTTGCTTTACGACTGCTCTCTTCGAGAGACTCTTCCACGGTGCCGACCTTTGCCTGCAATTCGGTCCGTTCCTGGCGGGACTCCGTCAGTTCATCTTCCAAAGTTTTGTTGCGCTCCTTGGATTCGGTGAGGGAGAACTCCAGTTTGGATGTGAGCGCCTGAGCCGCCTCAAGTTGTTTGCGCCATTCGGTTTCGGTGCGTTCCTCGTCGGCAACCTGTTTTTCCAATGTGGCCTTGAGTTGCTCGACTTTCGCCGCACTCGCTTCCAATTGGCTGCGCAGTTCGTCCGCCTCGCGCTTGGCCTCACCCGCCGCCTCTTCGCCTACCTCCATTTTCGCCCTCAACTCATTGCGCTCACCGCGCAACTCCAGCAATTCGGCCTCGAGCTTCTTGTTCCGTTCGCGCGCTTCGGTGAGTGACATTTCCAGGCGCGCTTTGAGCGCATGTGCCGCGTCCAACTGTTCGCGCCATTCCGATTCCAGCCGTTCGCGTTCAGCCTCTTGTTTCTCCAATTCCACTTTGACGCGGTCGAAGTCCGACGCATTCTTCCCCAGCCGGCTTTCCACCGCCTTCGCGCGTTCTTTGGATTCCTCAGCGGCTTTGCGTTCCGCCTCGAGCCTAGCTTCCAGT